>CANQZJ010000078.1 GCA_947628315.1 uncultured Oscillospiraceae bacterium | reverse complement strand
TAGCACGGTTGCATTTACCTTTCAAGGGCAAAGTTGTGCCACTTTTGTGCCATTTTTGTGCCATCTCGTTTTCACCAGGCATGAATTATCTTGGTTTTTGTACCCTGGCGTCGAACTGGCACGAAAAAGCGATAATTGGCACGAACGATTATTTGCAGCCTGCATAGTCAACAAGGCTAACCTTAGCAAATACCACTTAAGTATGATTTTAAGACGATTCGATATTCTCCGGAAATATGGCTGTAATTCCCATCTCCCGAAGATCATTAAGGTATTCCATAACATCTCTTGCGTTATATTTTGGTTGTGCCTTGCCATCTCGCTGCGCCAATAGCGTCTGGCTTATCAAAGCATACTCAAACTCAAGCGAGGTGTCAAAAACTCCGAGGTCATCTGTGTTGACACAAACATGGAGTTGCGCTCGCTCAATATCTTTATGCGGCTCAAGTTTACGGCGATTAAATCTGAAAACCGGATGATGATCGTATCTTTGAAATGTGCCGATCAAAACGTTTGAGGACAGATTGCATTCTACAATGATCCTCTTCCGCTCTATGTTTTTCTGCATTGCATCTTGCGCTTGCCGCATCAATTTCATATACGCCTCGTCGACTTGACAGGTCACCGTCTTCTGGCCGCAAACGCCCTCAGCAACTCCGTAATGATAATAGTAATATAAGCCAACAATGCATTGCTCGTTGCGGTAAGAATCGAGTAGGGGTCTGGTATTGTCAATTAGGTAATTATCGAATTCATCAGAAGTATTGAGATACACATTTATACGCTTGTCTGGATAATATGCCGCCGGGTCGTCACCGCGTAATTTCATGCTGCAATAATACTCATTTAATCCACAAGTCCAGTTGTTCTTTTCTACCGTTTTTCCATATATTTCTCTAAAATGCTGATAAGCCTCCTTTTGAAGCCGGGCTTCCATTTCCCCATCGATCTGTACACCCAACTCCTTCATGCGGTACAAAATCCAGACAAGATCGTCCAGCCGATCCTGCTTCGTGGTGACGATCTCATATTTCTTCTGGCGATAGTGATCTTCCGGGGCAACACCCATAGCAAGAGCATGTCCGATCCGACTGCCCGGCCCCATGTTCAAAAATACAACAGCCTCATCGATTGCCCTAAGCCCATCTGCAATATCCAGGAAGTCTTCCCCAACATGATAAGCCTTTGAAATGCGCATAGGGGAAGAGGGAAGCAGAGTGTCCAATTGAGAGTTCCACTTTTGCTGCACGCCGTCGATATACCGGTATAGAGGGGCAAATACTTCCGGCCGACACCCGACCTCATTGGCAGAGGTATCAATCCCCCTTACCCGATTGCGCAGATATGCAGATTTACGAAGTGCGCCAGCCAATCCAACGGCAGCTTTGCGCTGGTCCAGCCGATGCACTTGATGCCGACAGGGCAACTCTCCAAATGCTGCCGCTTCGCTTTCTCGGTAATCCGGCTTTTTAATAAAGTGGTAAACAAAAAAATACGGAAGATGAACAAACTGATCTATATCCAACTCTGCATCAAAGTCGTAGTTGGAAGGATCTATTGCTTCGACAGATGCGCAGTCGGCAAACCGCTTTGCAAGATCAAACCGATATATTTTCTCAATATTCTTTTCCGAGGATGCTTTGGGAACCAGGCGTCCTTCCAGAGAAACGATCGATTCCGCTGTCAGGCGGTAGTTCAACGCCATTCTGACAGCCTCCCAAAAGTATGGGTTTTCATCCCAGGCGTCATCCTTGCGATCCTGATAGTTTTGAAAATTTTTAAAGCCTGTTTGATCGTTTGCCTGGATCATCTCGCTTCTGAAATTACACTTAAGAAGTAAATAAAGATAGAACAATCCTTGTTCAAAGGAATTAAAGCCATCCGATCTCATGGACTGCAACGTACATTGATATAAAAAGTAACGCTCGCCTGCCAGGACGCGGACATGAGAATCGATACAATGCTGCATCAAGGTGTTGTCTAGGACATAGTCCAAACAAAACGCTGTTCCGCCAGGATAATCCAATTGTGCGCCTACACCGGACCTCAAGGCATCGACCAAACGATATAGATTGTTTTTAAATGAAAAAGTACTGATGTATTCATCAAAAAACGCAGTCTCTCCGTTAAACGGTTTTCTGGCATTGGACCTGTCAGAAGCTCCGTTTGCGCTGTTGCACGGTGAACTTGCGGGGTAGCTGTTATAAAATTTATCGCGGTGGATTGCACGAAACAAAATGGAGCGAATCAGAGCGGCAAGTTCCAGTCGGGAGAACATATCCAGACGGTTATCTCCTGTACCCCGGCTCATCCGTGCGCGGAGATCACTGCCTTTAAAATGCTTTAATTCCGTGCGGATCTTTTCTGGATAATTCATTATGCGGCACCAGGTGATCGGAAATGACTGTGTGCTGCCATTGATATGGTTGTGGTTCTCCGCCATACCTCTGCCAAGTATACGATAGAGCTCAGGATCATTGACTCTTATAATGGCCGGCCATGTAAAATCAGATCTTGTGATCCCGTTGCAATAATCCTGGTAGGCCAAGAAGGGACATATGACAATATCCTGGCCGATACGAAGATAGGTATCTCGCCATGATAGGGTTTTCTCCGGTTTGCAGCATGGACTTCCGCCTACGATCGCAAGGGTCTCTATGCCGTACTGTATCAGCAATGATAAAAGACCACCGGCAATTGCGGCCGGTGCTTCCCGGCGGTCGGTTTTCTCCTTTATCTGCCGGTAAAGTATCCGTTGCTCATTCTCTGAATACCCATTAAGGGCAGACTCGGCAAAATCCATAAAGAGCTTTTCTCTTTCTCTCTCGAAATCGCCCTTTCCTCTGAAAAAAGAGGCAAGATCCCCCGAAATACGCTCTTCTAAACTGTGTAAAACCTGCTCCGGAGATACTTGTCGAAAAAGAACATCAAGCACTCTGCCAGCAGTATCCATTGTTCAGCCTTTCTATCCCTCTAGTGCAGCTTAATTTCTATCGCTTTTTCGACTTTCATTACGCTTTTCCTGAACCAAAGCTACCAATTGCTCATAAAGCTCATCAACATAATCCTTAAGTGCTGCTTTATTCTGAAGCTCTCCGTCTTTATATTCAGGTTCAAATGCAATTATCTGATCCAATACCCTTTCATTACGAACAGACAGATCTATGTTACACTTTTTTAAGAAACTATTAACTCTGTCTTTGTAGGCAGCCTGTTCATTTTTAAGCTCTTTGTCCCTCGCCTCAGGTAGTTTTGCTTCAAAATCATAAAAAAACTTTGGAATGTCATTAATATTCGCTACTGTTTCTTTATGAATTTTCTCTACCGACTCAAGTACATTCTTCGCGGAATCACTTATTATCAAATAAGAATCCGCGTCTTCTTCTATTCTATATCGCTCAAACATCCCTTGGTTGATGTCAGCGACAGCATTTTGTACCAAAGCAAGACTCTCTTCTACTGCGCCAATCAAATCGTCTTTGGGAGTGGTTCCTTTTCGCGCTTCACGCGCAACGGCTTTTCTGGCTGCTTCCTGCACATCACAGTTAGCAGCAATGATCGCGGCAAGTTCTTGTGCCTGCCAGATCTCGCGCTGGCTGAATTTCGCATAATCGTCTTCTTGCAAACTCAACCAATTAATTATCACGCCCGTGAAATTAAAGCGATAAGAATCCATTGAGGGTATTTTCTGGAAAAGGGCCGAGTCTGCATAAGGAACATTAGCCAAGTCTTCTTCCACCAGTTTATGCCCATACAGCTGAACCGGATCCAGGTAAAAACCTGTTGGGAGAGAAGTCTTCCCCATTAGATAATCAAATACGATCTTTTCCCCCGAAATTGGATCAAAATCGCGCACGGTCTTCATCCTGACCTTCAATATATCTTTATTATTCTTAATCGTCAAAAGTGTCCGAATGGCAAAGACAAAGTAAAAATCTTCCGACTGCCTAAATGTCGTCGATTGTGGCGGCTGTCTCGTGCCCTGAATGATTCGGAGCATTTCATCCAGCTTTGCATAGGAAGCATCTTCCGGGAGGTTATTAAAAATAGCTCCCCCACTAAAAACTTCTCTCTTATAAAGCTCCATGGCATAGAAGCTCTCCAACTGTTCTATGATAAACGGCAGCCTCTGATCCGGCGCTTGGTTTGCCAGCCTCTCTATAATGGAAGCCATTTCTAGGGGCAGCTTTGCTTGTATCCATTCATGCAGAAAGTATTCTTCAAAGCGATTGAGATTTTTCTCCAAAACGGGTAACTGCGCTTTCAAGCCCTCAAGCAGGAAATCAGTATCTGGCTGCTCATGGGGCTTATCAAGACGGACCGCCGGAACGTCTTCCATTGAACTGAGCAGACTTAATAAATGTGCCAGACCCCGTAATGTCGTGGGGATAATATTGTTTGCATACGCGTCATGTGACACAAATACAAGATTTGTTTTCCGATATATGTAACGCAACAGTACGGATTGAAAATCGTATGCCTCATAATCAGATGTCTCGCAGGGATTCAAAAGATTAATCTTCTTCTCGCCATTATCTGATAATGTCATATAATATATGTGTATCCACTCATCCCTATCGCGCTTATCACGAATGACCTCATCAATATTAGGCAGGTAGATCACATGCGGCGGCGGCAGCAACTTTGTCAGATGCTTGACCCCAAGGTTCCTGAGTTCCTCTTTCTCCGTCATCTGCAATTGCAGATTATCGCGGAAATCCGAAACATAGTGCTGCGTCAGGACCTGCCGGAGGAGACCCGTATCAGTAGCCATTAAAATCAGCACATTGGGAACTGTCAAATACTTGCGAATATCTTCCATTACTTCAAATCCCTGCGCGATTTGGCAGTCGGTATCATCGATTTGAAGTACAAGAAAACAATTCTCCGGCGCTATATTTTTCCCGATATTATAAAATCGAATAAAGCATTCAACAAAATCATACAGATCTTTCTTCAGGATAGAACTGTCTCCCACTTTCTGCAGTTCGGAAAGGTCCTCCGCAATCGTCTTTTTGCTTTTGATCGTACTGATCCCATTCAGACACTTGCGGGCAAGAACGAGCAACTCTGTTTTCGTGCTTTCCTTGTCCTGGAAATGACCATAAAAATCCAAGCGCCGTTTCCAGTTCTCTTCCGCCATGTATAACAGCCTGGAAAGGACAACGCTCAAAATGGATTGATTCTTTTCCAGCGTCGTCGGGTCGATCGGATCCAGCACGATAAAGTGCATGCTTTCGAACCCTTCAAAGGTTTTCTCCGACCCGGAGAGACGGCACAATTCTTTTAATCTGTCCGGCTGTGCAAGCGTATCCGAGAAAGACAACATCGTACTTGATTTACCGCTGCCGCGGCTCCCTGAAAACGCAATGATATTCTGCGAGGAACGATATAACATACCATTGCGGGCGAAATCACTCTCTGGCTTGGACAATTTCCTCCTCATTACGTGAGAATATGTGACATACTGATAGGCTGAGTCAAACGCTTTCAAATAACTTTCAGCCAAAAATCCGTCCTGCTCTATGGATTCAAGCGCATCTTCTACAATGAGCGAAAACTCATTGCCCTTTATGATTTCCAGTTTCATTTTAACACCTTCATTTCACATACCGTTAGCACGGAGGAATACTCTTGCATAATAACTATAGAATCGTTCTTTTTTATCCTCCTCTGATGCCCACGAAAGATATTTACCCATATCCAAACGTCCCTGATCATCCAGTCCGTGGGAAATACGGTCTTCGGTGGTAAGCAAATTGACATCCCAATCCTGAAATTTTTGACCGGCGTTATACATATACAAAATCGCCGCTTTAGAACGCCATAATTTGCGCAATAGCTCTATATTCTCTTGGTTATCTCCTTGTTCTTCCTGATAGCAATGATTCTGTAGATAATCAATAAATTTACTAATGCCGGTCTCTGCACTGAAGCCTTTTCTCAAATACCCTCGTTCCACGATTGACAGCGCCGGAATAAAAACGAAAAAACGTCTTGGCAAGACAAATGTAGACAATTCTCCCGCTTTTAGAATGCACTGGATTCTATTCTCGGAATCTACTTCAAGGTTCATCGCGAGAAGACCACTGTCCATCAAGTTCAACGCACAGGCAACGCTCGTCATATATCCGATCTCGTCCTTCTTCATGAGATCAAGATACTTTTGAAAATGGATATAATCTCTGCCGGGAACGGAAGGGTCAAATCTTCTGTGCGAACGCGCATACTCATTTGCGTCACATTCTGAATTGATCCCTATTTCATAGAAAATGTCCTCTGCCACCTCGTGAGGGTCTCCCTTAGAATTAGGGCCTTCTTTAGAATCATACTGTTCTGAATGCTCAGCTATTTCCCACCTGCCCCGAGAATGAGATCCTGCCTGCACAGCAACATTCGATGTCTGGTTAACTCTGCCTATATAGGCACTGAGGGCCTCAAATATACTATCCTCCAAACTGCTATCATGGCTAAAAGAATAAAACAAACGAGCGATCTCAGATTGAAGCTTTTGTGATTTATCAAAGTTGGTAATGATCTTCTTATAATCACTTTGAAGCAGCGCCTTGTATATTGCGTGCGGTTCGTCAGAGATCAGTTCTCTGTAAAAATCAGCATAACTGCAAATCGATAGCAAATAAGAAAGCATTTGTGCTCTTGCACGGGCAAGGAGTTTTTGATTATAACGAAGAATACTCGCAATTCTGCTGTAAGGTATGATTTTGTTGATTTCATCCGCGATATATCGACACAGCGAATTAAACCCATTCGCTGTCCCATCATTAAAGTAGGATATGTTTCCAAAGATAACAAGACTTGTTGCTGTTCGTTTGAGCGAAGTTTCGACATCGTAGTAAGCTCGGATAGTTTCAAATATCTTGTTGTCTGTATTTCGATAGTAATAGCGAAGAACATTCCCACGGTACTGAAATAACGATTTACCGTCAGATCCTCTGCGATTCGCATACTCTTTTTTGTAAAATGCCAATGGAAGTTCTGCGGACAACACGTAGCTTGTGTTTGCCACAACGCACTGCTGCAACGCCCTGGATATCTGTTGAGAGAGAGTCTTCAGCTCACTGGCCGGCAGTTGCTTGAATGCTTTTAATGCAAATTGCTTATCCAGAAGGACACCATTGGTATTTCTTGCAAACACATAAATGTTTAATGCCGCACGAAGTTTGCTATGCAAGGAGTCCTCCAGCTTCTCGCGGGGGTGTCCAACCATGATGAACTGTATTATAAGAGCTTCAAGGTTATTGATGAGTTTTGAGATTCCTCTTCCATGCAACAGCAAATCGTCGACAATTAGTATGTCAGGGAAGCATTTTGTTATGACGTAGTAATCAGCGATCTCCTCTGCGCACAGCAACAGGGCGGTATTTGACATGATGTTGTCAATCTTGTACTCGCTCCTGTACGTTACTTTCATAATGTCCATAAACGCATAGTTAAGGTTGAACGCCCTACGCGCCATAAAAACTTTATACGATGCATTGCTCATCCAAACATTTTGGAAAAATTGTGTCAGGTTGTCAAAGTCCTCCGCGCTGAAAGAGGAGCGTATTATACGTTCATCGTGATTCTCCAAATTCATGTCATTTCCCCCTTTGCGGACCAAAAACGAATAATTATACAATAACCCATTTTAAATTATAATCTTAGTTTCTTGCTGTGTCAATTTAAATTTATAATTTGTGAGATTTCTTTTTATACGCCCCCTGCCGGGAATCTACCATTACTTAGGGGCGGCTACTCTATCCCGTGTGAGCCTCGCTAATTGCCCAGTGCCATCCTTCACGAAACCAGGTAAGCTTCCCTTTTCTCGCCATCCCGGTCAAAATCCGCTTCGCTGTGTCGTGAGAAACACCGCAAAGGCCCGAACATCTACGTTCATTAATATGCAGGTGTGCCTTCAAATACTTCTCGGTGACGCGCCAGCGGCGGGCGTTGCACCTTTCGTTTTACCGCTCACATTGACGGTCTCCATGAGCGATGTCTTGATGGCCGAGAGCATGAACTCAACCAATGCCGTAAACTCTCCGGCGTCAATGGAGGCATTGATAGCCTCGTAATAACCCTACCGGTTGGCGTGGATGATGGACTCCACCGGTGGCCACGCGAAAGAAGGGTTCCATTGGGACAGCAACGTGTGCCACAATCTGCGTATACGGTCGTTTCCATCTGCAAACGGACGGATCAACTTCAACTCGTAATGAAACGCATGGCTGCGAATGAGAATGTGCAATTCACTGGTATTTGTCCTCCTTAACAGTTCTTCTATCAACTCGGGCACATACTGCAGAAGTGTGCCGAAGCGGAGAACACGCTCCTACTAATCCACTATGCCCACCAAGCCAAAACGAAATACGCCGGATTCCTCCGTCAGGCTGCGGGGCATGATGCCGTGAGCCGTCAACGGGTCACCCACAGACTAAGTGGCCAGCTTGTCCATGTTCTCGTAAAACTCATAGGCATTATTATAAACCGTTGCATCCAAAATGGTGTCAATAAATGTACCCTGGCCCATTGTGGTCGTTCAACAGTACATGCATGACCAATCGCTTCATATGGGTCTCTCCTTCCGTTCTAGTATATCACACATTTCTTTCCCACTCAATGTCGTAGATGGCACCACGACAGCAGAAACAGCGCGGCAGGGACCTCCCCACCGCGCCATTTCCACTGTTCACGTTTTTACTGTGATCAGCTGTTGTTAATACCCTCGATGAGTGTCAACACTTCAAGCCAACATTCCGTTTCCCGTGCCGGCGCCGACCACAGCCTTATGGACAGCACCGACACCGCCTTTTCCCGCAGACGATAGTACTGCCGCGAGGAGACATCCAACCGGTAAAGTATCTCCGGATGTGTCAGTTTCTCCGGCGAGACGTAGGTAAGATAGATCAGGTCATACAGCTTTTCACCATCGTCAGGCTTTTTCTTAAGGACCGTCATAGCCTCGTTCACACGATCCAGCATCAACCGGGTCTGCTGGACCGCCTTGAGCCTGTTTTCAAGCTTCTTGTTCCCTAAGCACTGTTCAACGTCAACATGGTCAAGAAGCTGGTCTGCCATTTCAAACGGCCAGTCCAATTCCGCTTCGACAGTATCAGGGAAGCACTCCACCACCCAGGCTATCCTCCGATAGTTCTGGAGGAGTACCAGCGTGTTGTGGTAGGAACTCCGCTTCTTATCCCGTTCCATCTCCCTGATGCGGGTATCTGTGATGCTGCCGTCCTCCAAAATACCCCGTTTGGTCAAAAGCTTAATAAAGGCGTCCGTCCTGGCATTGAGTCGTTCTTTCTGCTGTTCATAATCTTTTACTTCGTTATCCATACGAAAACAGCTCCTTCGCATTCGTGAGATCCACAGGACGGGTGGGACCTCGGATCTCAGCGCCATCGATGACCGCAGCAATATCAACACCCCTGCAGTCATACATGTAACTCCTGCAATTCTTACAGTTCCTACAGAGAGAAATATACGCGCGATATATAGGGCCAAAAACTGCAACGCGATTTTCAGCAGGTTCCTCCATCTCTTCCAGACCCATTTGGGTTACGACAGCATGGCTGTAAAGACGGATAATCCTGTTAAGACCGCTGCGGGTGCAACTCGTCCCCGTCGCATAAGCCCGGAAGCGTTGAAACAGCTGCACGATATCCTCTTCCTTCAGAACAGGACCCGCAGTGCCTATTGGGTACTGCTTATTGAAAATGAG
>CANQZJ010000077.1 GCA_947628315.1 uncultured Oscillospiraceae bacterium | reverse complement strand
TTCCGCCGAGCATTTGAATCACCGAAGGGTGGAGCGACCATCGGGAGCGGAACCCAAAAAGAAAGACACGCTTCCGCATGTCTTTCTTTTTGGTGGGCGATACAGGACTTGAACCTGTGACCTCCCGCACGTCAAGACATGCTCCAAACTTTTTCTACTTATTTGTCGCGTGTTTTAATCATTTCTATTGCATTTCAAATACTTTTTTGACGTGTTTCGTGCGTCGGCGTCCGTGTGTTACACGCCCGGCTGTGGTCGGCTATGTGGTCAACGGCGGTTTCAGTCACCAAAACGCAGTCAGTCCCAGCAAGAGGATCGCGCAAAAACTTCCCTGCATAAAACAGGAAATTCTCCTCCATCAAGGCAGCCGTCACAGGAACTGCTTTGGGTAATCCGTGCGTCCATCAACGACACGGTAGATGACGACGTCTTCCCCTATCACTTTGTAAACGCAGACGTAGTTGCCGCAGATGAGCTTTCTGTACTGATGCTGCGCCAGCACCGGGTCGGGATGGAGCGGCCCCAGATAGGGATAGGCGGCGAGAGAACCGATGCTCTCCAGCAGCTTGTCCGTAATCTGTTCGGCATATTTCGGCCCGGCCAGCTTGAGGTGGATATCCGCGATCCGGTCAATATCCCTCCAGGCGGGGGACAGAACTGTGATATGCCGCTCACCCATGGCGGTATTTTTCCTTCAGCATGGCCCGGACTTCCTCAAGAGAGTATACAGGCTCCCCGCTGAGACGGGAGAATTCCGCCTCCAGGACGGCGGCTCTGTGCTTCAGCATGATCTCGCGGTCCTCAAAGGCGTCGGCGCTCATGACTACAATGTCGCTCTCTCCGTTCTTGGTGATGTAGACCGGTTCCCGCGTCTCATGGGCCAGGGTGGAAATCTCGTTATAGTCGTTTCGCAATGTGGTGGATGACTTGATTTGCATCTCGGCGCCTCCTCTGAATATTCTGACATTATTATATGATAATTCGCTGATATTAGCAAGAGGCTCTTTGGCGAAACATCGGGACAATCTTGAACTAAGCAGAAAACACGCTGCCCGCCCTTTGCGGAAAAGGCTTGACTTGCCCCCGGCGGATCGATAAACTGTAAGCAGAACGCAAACGATTTGGAGGCCCCCGCCACCCATGTGCTTATCGAGCAGAAGGGACTGGACAAGGATCTGCGCAAGCCCATCCGGCAGTCCGACGGCACCCTGCTCACCCCCTTCCAGCAGGCCAAGCGCTACTCCGCCGAGCTGCCCTATTCCCAGCGGCCCCGGTGGATCGTCACCTGCAACTTTGCCGAGTTCCACATCTACGACATGGAGCGGCCCGGCGGCGACGCGGAGGTCATCTGTCTGGCCGACCTGGAGCGGGAATACTACCGTCTGCAATTCCTGGTGGACACCGGCAGCGACCAAATCAAAAAGGAGATGGAGCTGTCCCTCCAGGCCGGAGAGCTGGTGGGCGTTCTCTACGACGCCCTGCTGGCCCAGTACAAGGATCCCTCCGACCCGGAGACCCTGCGGAGCCTGAACAAGCTGTGCGTCCGGCTGGTGTTCTGTCTCTACGCCGAGGACGCCGGCATCTTCGGGCGGCGAGGTTTGTTCCACGACTACCTCCAGGCCCGACAGACCAATCCCCGCGGCGCCCTCATGGATCTGTTCAAGGTGCTGGATACAAAAGAGGATGACCGGGATCCCTACCTGGACGACGACCTGGCCGCCTTCCCCTATGTGAACGGTGGGCTGTTCGCCGACGAAAATGTGATCATCCCCCGCCTGGACGAGCACATTGTGAACCTCATTCTGCACAAGGCCAGTGAGGACTTCGATTGGAGCGAGATCAGCCCCACCATCTTTGGCGCCGTGTTTGAGAGCACCCTGAACCCGGAGACCCGGCGCTCCGGCGGAATGCACTACACCTCCATCGAGAACATCCACAAGGTCATCGACCCGCTGTTTTTGGATGATTTGCGGTCAGAACTGGGTGAAATTATGCTTAAAGCACATCAGATTGCGTAACCGCAATCTGAGAGAGCGGATATCCGCTCTGCGTGTTTTGGATATAATCTTGCAGAGTTTGATACAAAGCCGAGGAATAATTGAAAAGTGCGCCTTTGCGGTGTAATTCTCCGCTTGCGGTGTAAAGTGTGTGCCGGGTGACGCCCGGTTATTTTTATGTTCAATAACAGAAAAACTCCTCAGTTCCGCATGGCTGTTTTTATCGCTGTGCGGCTGAACCGACGGCTTTTGCAATTGTTTCAACAATATGCTTGCCGACTTCCTCCGGCGTTTCATCAAATCCGTATTTGATCCACTGATAGATGACCCCAAAATACCCGTAGATAAAAAAAGACATTAGGTATGCCGTGTTTTTATCTTTGCCGAAATCCACGTCGCCCTCGTCCGGCACCGTCATCTCCATTGCCTTCATAATGACGGACACAAGGCCGCTTTCATAAAGCAGCGTGAACAGCTTTCTGTTCTCGTAGATAAATCGTGTGAGATACTCGCCCTTGTTCTTCTTTACATCTTCATTCTCTAAATCAGCATACTGCTTCCACTCATAACTGATTTTGAACAGGAGCAGTTCTTCCTTACTGTTCTTCTTATCGAGATGACGATAGAACGTCGTCCTGCCAACCTGCGCAAGTTCGCAGATCGCGTTTACGTTGATACTGTCATAGCTTTGCCGAGCCATGAGTTTAATGAGCGCATCGGCAAGACAGAGTTTCAAAAACGTCGTCTGATTTTGTTTCATTGGGGCACAAAACCTCCTTTTTGTTCCGCATAGCGTCTCCACATTTGTTTTTGCGCGCTATCCTATTGAAATTCACGGGAGGCGAGCGTATATTATTATCGCTGTGAAACAAATATACCTTGTAACATCATTTGTTCCAGTTCATTATATCATGTTCGCAGTAAAAATTCAAGAGTAGGAGTAAAGGGAAAGGTTATGAAAAAAATGTTGAAGATCATCGGAATTGTTGTCTTATGTATTGTCATGGCAATTATTGCGCTCGCCGTCATTTGGATGGTCAAGAACCATAGCGACCAGCAAAAACAGTGGCTGTCGGACGGATACTATTCTGAGTTCAAGTCAGAATCTGCACTTGAAAAAAAGTATGCCGGGCTTGGCTCTTATGAAGTTTCCAGTATGGTGGTCAAGTCCGATGACAAGTCGATCGGCAATTACCGTATTTGGTATCCCACAGAACTGGAGAACAGTTCCGAAAAGTATCCGCTGATCCTTGTCGCCAACGGAAGCAACACCGCCGCATTAAATTATCCCCCGTTCTTCTCACGCCTTGCTTCCTGGGGTTTTATCGTTGTCGGCAATGACGACAGGCAGTGCGGCTCCGGCGAGTCGATGTCAAAAACTTTGGATTATATCCTTGAGTTGAACAAAACCTCAGACAGTGTTCTTTATGGGAAGGTCAATGAGGAAAACATCGGGATCACCGGCTATTCACAGGGCGGAGCCGCCGCGCTCCGTGCGGTGACGGAGTTTGACAACAGCAATAAATATAAAACCGTTTTTACGGGAAGCGCGGCATATCCGCTGCTTGCGAAAAATATGGGTTGGGGCTATGAAGCTGAAAAAATCAACATACCGTATTTTATGACAGCAGGCACAGGGCAGTCTGACGACAACGGAAAAAGCATTGACAGTAACGAAGAAATGGCAGGCGTTTGTCCTCTTGAGGCTCTTAAACGTATTTACGGAGAAATTGACGACAGCATTTTTAAGGTGAGAGCAAGAGCGACAGGAGCGGAGCATGGCGAAATACAGATGAGGACCGACGGATACATGACAGCTTGGATGTTGTATCGACTCAGCGGTGACGAGGAAGCGGCAAAGGTTTTTATCGGCGAGGACGCTGAAATTCTAAACAATTCAAACTGGCAGGATGTTGAGAAAAATAAATAGTAATACATTTAAAAAAATGAAAGAACTCCTCACCGCCGCAATGGAAGTGAGGAGTTCCTTTTTGCCCTTACGCCCTTATCTCTGTTCCGTCCTTGAAGGTGAACCGTACATCCTCTTTGGAGTAGACCGTCACGAAATCCAGCAGCGCACACCAGAGTGATGGCTCGAACCGCTCCACCAGGGTGTCCTGCGCCTTGAGGGTTTCGAGGTAGGCTTCGATGGTCACCTGTCTGGACTGCTTGTCCTTGATGGCGGCTTCGACCATCTCCAGCCGCGCCTTGGCCTTGTCGAACCGTGCGGTCAGACCATCGTAAGAGAATCTATACCGCTGAAAGGTTCCAAACAGCTGAAACAATCAATGCCTACTTGATGGATGCTCCGATTGTTTTTATTGAAAGCCGTTCAATTCCGCTGTGCTCTGTGCCTCAAATGGTATACGGTAATAAACCGACTGACGGCGGGTTTTTGTTTCTGACACCTGACCAACGTAATGATTTATTAAAGAAAGAGCCATTCACGGCGAAATACATACGTCGGATTCATGGGGCCACAGAGTACATTAATAACAAAGAGCGTTATGTGCATATGGCCTGGACACGGGCAGTCTGCGGCAGAATCAAAAGCGACTACCGCTACTCCAAGGATGTCGTCTACAACAACTTCCCCTGGCCCTCCCCCACCGAAGAACAAAAAGCCAAAATTGAGCAGACCGCCCAAGGGATTCTGGACGCCCGGGCGCTGTACCCGGACAGCAGCCTGGCCGACCTCTACGACGAACTGACCATGCCGCCGGAGCTGCGGAAGGCTCACCAGCAGAATGACCGGGCCGTGATGCAGGCGTATGGATTTGACATCAAGACCACCACCGAGAGCTCCTGCGTGGCGGAGCTGATGAGGATGTATCAGCGGCTGACGGAAAACACCTGAACAAAAACCTGCCCGCCCCCGAATGACCGGGGGCGGGCTTTGCAGTTACCAAAACTTTTTCTTCTTCATGATCCACAGGCAGAACAGCACAATCAGCACACTGACGCCGATGACCACCGGGTAACCGTACTTCCAGGTCAGCTCCGGCATACCGGTAAAGTTCATGCCGTACCAGCCCGCCACCAGAGACAGGGGGAGGAAGATGGTGGTGACGATGGTGAGAATCTTCATGATCCGGTTCTGGCGGATGTCGATCTCCGCCTGAAACAGCTCCCGCACCTGGACGCCGTACTCCCGCAGGGTCTGCGCCTCGTTCTCCAGCCGGCCCACCCGCTTTTCCACCATGCGGAACTGCCGCAGCTCATTGTCCCCAAAGAGGCCCAGCTCGTTCTCCTGGAGGGTGCAGACCATGTCCCCCAGCTGGGTGTAGTACCGAAGCCACCGGATGGCCTCCTTGCGAACCCCGGACATCTCGGAGTCCAGCCCCTCGATGGCCCCGTCCAGAATCTGATCCTCGATGTCGGTGAGCTTTTCCTCCAGCGTCTGGAGGTGGTGCAGATCCTTGGACAGCAGCAGCTCCAGGAAAGCGTAGAGGAAGCCGCCGGCGCTGCTCCCCGTCTGGGTATTCTCTTTGATAAGGTGCTGGATCATGGAGTGGGCGGTGCCGGTGTCGTCACACAGGACGAGACGGCCCTCCGACGCCAGATAGCCGAAGGCGATGGGCACGTCGTCCTTGGCGCTCCGAGGGGTGACGATGGAGCCGCACAGGCAGCCGTGGCGGGTCTCCACCTTGCAGATGCGGGCGTCCCGGGCCGAGGGCGTGTGCTTCAGGATGTCCTGGGGCACAGGGACGGATATCCCCTGGGCCAGCTCCTCCGAGGTCAGAAGAACAAGCGCGGCGCTCCCCACCGGCAGTTCGCCCTCCATAGGCGTCAGTGCGGCGCCGATCTCATATTGATACATGGCTGTCCCTCCTGTTATATTTTTTTGATCGCTCAATCGCCAACGGCCTCACAGTGCGGCGATGATCTTGAGCGCGTCCTCTTCACTCAACTCTCCACGAAGTCAGCGGCACACCGTTCCGAATATCACTCAGGATCTGGTTGACCAAAACCTGAAAGTATACGATCTCCTGCATTGGTGCGATGATCGTGCCAGCGGTCTGGATGGCGGCCAAGTCTGTTCCATCATCCTTCGGAATAGTGTCCTCCACCGCCGCTCTGGTCAGTGTACCATGAAGCGGGTTCTCACCCTCAAACGTCACCAGCAGGTCGTTCACCGTGTCCATCATGAACTCAAACACGTTGCGATCTACATTCCCGTTATTCTCCCGGTAATCCTGCAGCATATAGTTGGCGGTAACTGCGATGTAATTCACAACAGTGACATAGGGCCCGTATAACAGTTCTGAAAATTCAATGATCTCCTGCTCCACTGTTGAGTCCTCCAACGGGATCTTGCCGTTCAAAGCGGCGAGATCCCGTTTCAGTTTTCCATCCGATGAAAGGAGAACATACACACCCAGGTCATCCATCTGCCTTGCCACCCGTCCAAAAGCAAACTTTTGTCGAAACATCCAAAATCACGTTTTGATTTAGAAAATGCTTCCTGTCCTCTATCATAGCACTCAGAGATCTTCCCTGCAAGAGATTACGGGAAGGCCGTTGAACCTTGACAACAGAAGACCCGCCATCGGAGGCGATACCCGCCGGGGGAAGTACGCCGGGACGGCTGTGAGATCCACAGCCAGAGCGTGCCAACGGCGAGAAAACGTGTGAGTGAAATCCCCACACAGGAACAAGTACGGTGCGCGGCCAACAACAAACAAAATCAGGAGGTAACCATATTGAAAGAATCTAAATTCAAATCCTACGACGAATTGCCGCTGTTCCTCAATGCGCAAACAGTGGCGCAGGTGCTGGGCGTGTCGCCCAGCAGTGGTTACGAACTGCTCCGCGAAAAAGATTTCCGTCTCTGCGGATCGGGAATCGGATCGTGGTACCCAAGGATGAGTTCATCCGCTGGGTGGAGCGGAGGACGGGAGGCGCGGAATGAATCACGATCTGCTCTGCAAACAAAACACCTCATCTGATTTTTCCCTGCCCGGCGAGGTGTTCCAAAATATTTTTCCGATCCCCCGCGCGGTGTTCGATCTCGGTCTCTGTCCCGGCGACCTGCTGGTCTACGTCTATCTGCTCTACCGCAAAAACAGCCGCAGCGGGAAATGCTGGCCTAGCTACCGGGACATCGGCAAGGCGGTGGGACTGGACCGAAAAACCATTCGCAAGCACGTCTGCTCCCTGGTGGACGCCGGACTGGTCGAGACGGAGAACACCACCGTCCGCTGGGGCGGCCACACCTACAACGGCAATCTCTGCTACACGCTCATCCCGATCAAGGATGTGCTGGCGCGGCGCAACAAGGCTCTGCTGGCGAAGCTCTCCGCCCTGCAAAAACGCCCTCGCCTGAAACAGTAGGAGCAACCGGGGCCCCCGCAAAACGCCCGCGTTTTGTGGGGAGAGGAGGAGCGGCGGAACGAGCGATTTTTCGCCCGTCAGGGCGGAAATGAGCGATATGAAGCCCGCGACGACGAGGGGCAGGAGAAAGCCCCGGCGCTTATCAAAAAATCAGGAGGTTTCAGAACAATGGCAGAATAAAAAAGCAGACACTCCGTCTGGCTGGCCCACGACGCCTGGGCCATGGTGGAGAGCCACTACCGGGCGGACAACTGCTCCACCAAAAACGAGTTCATCGAAAAGGCGATCCGATTCTATACCGGCTACCTCAAAAAGTCTCTGAAGGAGAAGGTGGACGCCATCGTGGACGAGCTGGCGAAGGTGCCGTCGGTGGCAAAGTGCTACGAGGCGTGGAACGTCCTGCGGGACCAGGTGGAGAACTACTACAAGGACAAGCAGCGGGAACACCTGCCGCTGTCCCGACAAAAAGAGTTCCGCTCCATGTAAAACGCCCCTCCCAACGTATGGGAGGGGCGTGGGTCACGGTGAATCTGAATCGGAGGTCATCTCGCCAAACAGGATCCGCATATAGTCCTGCCTCGCGTTGATGATGCGGGCAACGGACACCACCCCGGCCTCGGGTTCGACACGGTATACTGCCAGCCAATCCCTGCACGGCAGGATGCGGAGGTCGGTCTCAAAGCCGGTCTTGCTCTCAACGCTGACGCCCATCTCAGGGAAGGACTTCAGGGACGCGCAGGCGTCCAGGATAGCCCTGGTGACATTCGCCGCGGCAATAGGGTTTCGCAGTACGCTCTTGATGTAGCGTCCGGTCTCTCGCAGATCGGCGATGGCCTCCGGCGTGTATCGGAGCTTCATTCATCCACCCCGAGCTGACGGTAAGCCTCCTCCTCGGAAACCCAGCCGTCCTTCTCCGCCGAATCCCATCCCCGCTGAACCTCGGCCATCAGGCGGCGCATCGCCTTGCCCTTCATATACGCCTCGTTCTCAGGCGATGCCAGAAACGGCAGCCCTCCGACGTTCAGGGACTGCTGGATGAAAATGTTCATAGCGTCGGTGAGGGTCAGCCCCTGGCGGGCGTAGATTTCCTCGACGCGCTGTTTGACCGTGGGATTGATCCGCAGCTGAAACGTGGCGGTCTTGGGTGCGGAGGTCACATTGGAGGGATCCATATCATCAGCTCCTTCTGAGAAATAGTATAACCGAAGCTGCGAAAATGTCAATACGTTGTAGCTACATCTTAAGCATGCACGTGGGGCACAGTTCAGACAATCATGTGGAGTACCAGGGAGCGACGATGTCCATGCGAGGGTCACCAAGGATCACTCATTTTATCCATATCAGAACGTTGCCAGATACCTATCGTGTTTTATTTCCTGTTTTTCTCACCCCAAACACATAATTGATCCAACACCGTCATAAGCGATTTCCCTCGTTCACTCAGACTATATTCAACTTTTGGCGGGATCTGGGGGTATTCTTTTCTGATGATCAGATCGTCTGCCTCCAACTCCTTTAAGTTCACGCTCAGCGTTTTATCCGAAACATTTTTCAGATACCGCCGCAGTTCATTGAATCGTACAGTTCCAAACTCCATAAGGCAGTACAGAATCACCATTTTATGCTTTCCCGAAATCAAGGACAGCGTATAACTAAAACCCGTATCTTCAAAATTCGCGTTATCAATATAACCTTTTATCATAGCAATACTTTCCTTAAAGATAGTACTTGTAGTTTTTCTGATACCGGCTATTATTCTATATGAAGGCACGGTCTGTGTCAATATCTATGAAACGAGGGTATCACCATGAGAAAAAAGCTGAATCTCACCGAAGGAATTTTCCCGATGCCGGTATTGATGATCGCCACCTATAATGAAGACGGAAGCGTCAATGTTATGAACGCCGCCTGGGGTACCATGCAGGAGCGCGACACGGTCGCTTTGAACCTGACGGAATCCCATAAGACCGTTCAAAACATCAAAGCCAGGGGCGCTTTCACGGTCAGTATTGCCGATGCCGCCCATGTAGTGGAGGCAGACTATTTCGGCGTCGCGTCCGGCAATCAGGAGCCGCGCAAATTCGAGAAAAGCGGTCTGACCGCTGAAAAATCCCCAATCGTTGACGCACCTGTTATCAATGAATTTCCCCTTTGCCTGGAGTGCAGGTTTATTGAATACCAGGGAAATGAGTTCGGAGTCGGCGTGATCGGCAAGGTGGTCAATATTACTGCCGATGAAAGCGTTATGGTCGGGGATAAAGTGGATATGTCCCTTGTGAACGCCATCGCTTTCGATCCGTATACGCACGGCTATTACAAAGTCGCCGAAAGAGTCGGCGAAGCCTTCAAGGATGGGCTTAAGCTGAAATAATAACGTAAACGCTTGAAACGGCCCCGCAA
>CANQZJ010000076.1 GCA_947628315.1 uncultured Oscillospiraceae bacterium | reverse complement strand
CGGCGGCCCGAGCGGGCGGCCCAGCCCTTTTGCTCGTATTCCGCCAGTTTCGCGGCGATGGGCTCGAAATTCATGTAGTACTCCCGGCGGTACTCCCACTCCTCGATGCCGTGGACGGTGCGCATGCGGAGCATCAGATATTCGTTGCCGCGCTCCCTCCGGGGGATGCGGTCCATGTCGTCCAGCAGCTGGACGTCGCCCTCCAGCACGCCCCGGATGAAACCGTCCACGCTGCGGATGTAGGAGTAGCGGCAGCCGCCGAAGTCGGAGTGGGCGGCGGCGCCCAGCCCGATGTAGGGCTCGCCCATCCAGTATTTCAAATTGTGCCGGGATTGATACCCCGGTTTGGCGAAGTTGGAGATCTCGTACTGCTCGTACCCCGCCTCCGCCAGACGCTGCACCGTCCACAGATAGCGGTCGGCCAGCTCGTCGTCGTCCGCCAGCACCAGCCCTTCCGCCACACGCCCGGCCAGGGGAGTGCCCTCCTCCACGGTGAGGCCGTAGCAGGACAGGTGCTCCGGCTCCAGGGCCAGGGCGTCCTCCACGCTCTTTTGCCAGCTCTCAACCGTCTGGCCGGGGAGGCCGTAGATCAGGTCGAGGTTGAGGTTTTTGATCTTTGCCTCCCGGACGGCGGCCGCCGCGTCCTTCACCTGATAGAATTTGTGGGGGCGGTTGACGGCGTCCAGCTCGTCGTCGTTGGAGGACTGCATCCCCATGGAGATCCGGTTCACCCCGGCCTTTCTCAGCCGCTGGAGGGCCTTGAGATCCACGCTGTCCGGGTTGGCCTCCACGGTGAACTCCACGTCCTTGGACAGCCGGAACTGCTTTTTGATGGCGGCGATCAGCTCCAGCAGGCGCTTTTCCCCGTACCAGGACGGGGTGCCGCCGCCGATGTAGACGCTGTTCACCACCTGCTTTTTGGCCAGCGGGGCGGTCTCGGCGATCTGTTTCAGCAGCGCCTTCTGGTAGTCGTCCATGCGGTCTCCACGGTTGGCCACGGAGTAGAAGTCGCAGTAATCGCACTTGCTCCGGCAGAAGGGGATGTGCACATATAAGCCTAACGTGTCGGCCATGGGGGAGCCTCCTTTCCGGCGGATATCCCATTATACCGCTTTTTTCGGCGGTTTGCAATCCCGGCGGATATCATTCGACGGAAATCGCAAATTTAATTTTCATAATTATTTCACATAATAATACCTTGACATCTCATCGTAAGAGGCGTACACTATGGGATAGAAGGATTGGCTCTCATTTTTTGAAAGGAGGCGGCGGTCATGGATCAGGCAGTGAATTTGACCGCTTATCAAAACATTCCCAAGCGGCGGGCCCGCCCCACCGAGAAGGGGCGCAACCCCTATGACGGCCTGCGGCCCTGGTCCGCCATCACCCACGGGATCGGGGCGCTGCTGGCCCTCGTCGGCACGGCAGACCTCATCGTCAAGACCGCCCTCACCGGCGGGAGCGCCTGGAAGATCGTGTCCTTCGCCATCTACGGCGCGTCCATGATCTGCCTGTATCTGGCGTCCACGCTGTACCACTGCGTCAACGCCTCGGTGAAGGGCAGGCTGGCGCTCCGGAAGTACGACCACGCCTCCATCTATTTCCTCATCGCCGGGACGTATACCCCCATCTGCCTCACCGCTCTCCGGGGCCCCTGGGGCTGGTCGCTGTTCGGGGTGGTGTGGGCCCTGGCCATCGCCGGCCTGGTGATGACCATCGCCTGGATCGACTGCCCCCGGCAGCTCACCGCCGGCGTCTATCTGGCCATGGGGTGGCTGTCTGTCGTCGCCATCTGGCCCATGTGGAATACAATAGGCTGGAAGGGCCTGTTCTGGCTGGTGCTGGGGGGACTGCTCTACACCGTGGGCGGCCTGTCCTACGCCCTCAAATGGCCGGGAAAGGACAATCCCCGGTTCGGCTGCCACGAGATCTTCCACGTGTTCATCGTGCTGGGCTCCATCGCCCACTTCATGCTGGTGTACCGGGTGCTGCTGCCCCTCTGATCAAAGTAAGAGAAAACCCGCAAGTCCCTGTTCACAGAGACTTGCGGGTTTTGGTGCGGATGACGGGACTCGAACCCGTACGGCCGTGGGCCACTAGCACCTCAAGCTAGCCAGTCTACCAGTTCCAGCACATCCGCATATTCAGTTGATCGGCGGATCCTCCGCGTCAACAGATGCTATTATAGCGGGGGAGAAGTTTTTTGTCAAGAGCGAAAAAAACAGTTGACAATCCGAATTTGCCGTGTTATCATATGCCTTGCGTTGAGAAACGCCACCCCTCTTTGCGCGAGTGGTGGAATTGGTAGACTCGCTGGCTTCAGGTGCCAGTGCTCGCAAGGGCGTGCGGGTTCGACTCCCGCCTCGCGCACCAGTAGAAAACCCTTGAAAGCCCAGGCTTTCAAGGGTTTTTTCTCTATCGCTGCGAATAAGCGTCATTGGAGGAGACCTCATGGCACATCTGCGGGAAAAAGTGGTCATCGTCATCAACGGCAAGGGCGGCGCGGGGAAGGATACCCTGTGCGCCGTGGCCGCCAGACACTACCGGGTGGAGAACATATCCTCCATCGACCCCATCAAGGAGATCGCCGCCCGGCACGGCTGGAACGGGGAGAAGGACGACCGGGCACGGAAATTCCTGTCCGATTTGAAGCGGGCGTTCACCGAGTACAACGACCTGCCCAACCGCTGGCTGGAGGAGCGCTACCGCGCCTTCGCCGCCGGGGAGGATGATATCCTGTTCGTCCACATCCGGGAGGGAAGCCAGATCGCCGACTTCAAGCGCCGGGTGGACGGGAAGTGCCTCACCCTGCTGGTGCGCTCCCCCCGGCGGTCTGAGGCCTATGGCAACGTGTCCGACGACGGGGTGGAGGACTACCCCTACGACTACATCTATGAGAACGACAAGCCCCTGGACGCCATGGAGGGGGACGTGCTGGCCTTCCTCCGGGAGATGTTCCGCGGAGAGGGGCTGCTGGCCTGAACCTGTAATCATTTGTAGCCGGAAAGCGGCGATTTGTTCACACTTTTCTGCTATTCTGTTATCACGAAATCAACAAGGAGGGCTCTGCTATGTTCCAGAAACGCTCCATCCCCGTGTGCATCCTCTTATCCATCGTCACCTGCGGCATATACGGCCTGTACTGGATGGTGAAGGTCACCGACGAGCTGAACTACGTCACCGGCGACCGGAGCGCCGCCAGCGGCGGGATGGCCCTGTTGTTCACCATCATCACCTGCGGCATCTACGGCCTGTACTGGGCCTGGAAGTGCGGCGAGAAGGTCAACGGCCTGCGGGCCGGCCGGGGCACGCCGGACGGCTTCCTGCACGTGGCCTTCCTGGTGCTCAACCTGTTTGGCCTGGAGATCGTCACCCTGGCGCTGATCCAGGACGAGCTGAACGTGTACGCGGTATGACGGCCTCCGCGCGGCTGAAACGCCTCCTGCCGGGGGCGGCCATCCTGCTGGGGGCGGGGCTGCTCTATGCCGCGATCCTGCGGCGGACGGGCCTCTACATCCCCTGCCTGTTCTGGAAGGCCACGGGGTTCAAGTGCCCCGGCTGCGGCGTCACGACCCTGTGCCTGGCGCTGCTGCGGCTGGACTTCGCCGCCGCCTGGGCGGCCAATCCTGTGCTGCTGCTCCTGCTGCCGCTGATCGCGTTTCTGGCGGCGCGGGCGATCGTCCGGTATGTGCGGCAGGGCTCCGCCGCCCTGCGGCCCTGGGAGGAAGGGATCGTGTGGGCCATGGTGGCCGTGCTGATCCTCTGGGGGATACTCCGAAATATCTGCGCGCTGTGACGGAAAGAGCCCGCCCGGTCAAATGACCGGGCGGGCTCTTTTGCGCCTTTGACAGGTTGTCAGTCGATGACATGCGCCTTCAGCAGGTTGGTGGCCACCGCGCTGCCCAGGGGCACGCCGGCGGTGATGACGATGGTGTCGCCGCGGCGGGCGATGCCCTCCTTCACCGCCATCTCCGCGCACAGGGAGAAGATGCGGTCGGTGGAGGTGATCTCCCCGGTGAGATACGCCTGCACGCCCCAGTAGAGGCCCATCTGCCGGCGGACTTTCTCCCTGGTGGTCAGGGCGGCGATGGGGCAGGCGGGGTGGAGCCGGGAGATCATCCGGGCGGTGTGGCCGGACAGGGTGGTGGTCAGGATGGCGGAGGCGTTCAGGTCTTTGGCTGTCAGGCAGCAGGAGTGGGTGATGGCGTCGTTGATGTTGGGGGCCACGGCGTCGGGCCGCTCCAGGAACTGGTGCATCAGCTCCCAGTAGTTCTGGGAGTTCTCCGCCTCGGTGACGATGTTGTTCATGGTGGACAGCGCCTCCAGCGGATATTTGCCGTTGGCGGTCTCGCCGGAGAGCATGACGCAGCTGGTGCCGTCGAACACGGCGTTGGCCACGTCGGATACCTCGGCCCGGGTGGGCCGGGGGTTGCGGATCATGGAGTCCAGCATCTGTGTGGCGGTGACCACCAGCTTGCCGGTGCTCAGCCCCTTGTGGATCATCTTCTTCTGGAGCACCGGCACCTGGGCGGCGGGGATCTCCACGCCCAGGTCGCCCCGGGCCACCATGATGCCGTCGGCGGCGTCGATGATCTCGTCCAGGTTGTCCACGCCCTCCTGGTTCTCGATCTTGGCGATGACCCGGATGTTGTCGCCGCCGTATGTATGGAGCACCTGCCGGATGGCGGCCACGTCCGCCGCCTGGCGGACAAAGGAGGCGGCGATAAAGTCAAAGTCGTGCTCACAGGCGAAGCGCAGATCCTCCACGTCCTTCTCCGTGATGGCGGGCAGTTGGATGTGCGCCCCGGGGAGGTTGATGGACTTGTTGGCGGACAGGGTGCCGCCGTTGATCACCGAGCAGACGATCTCCGAGCCCAGGATCTGCTCCACCCGGATGCCCACCAGCCCGTCGTCGATGAGGATCTGCTGGCCCGGGGTCACCTCCTCGTGGAGCTTGGGGTAAGTGACGGACACCTTGTGCTCGTCGCCCACCACGTCGTCGGTGGTGAGGGTGAAGGTGTCGCCGGCCTGGAGCTCGACGGTCTTGGTGGAAAAGCTCTTGATGCGGATCTCGGGGCCCTTGGTGTCCAGCACCGAGGCCACCGCCATGCCCAGGGTGTCACGGACGCCGCAGAACATATTGTACCTGGCCAGCTGCTCCTCGTGGGTACCGTGGGAGAAGTTGAACCGGGCGGCGTTCATCCCGCCCTTGATAAGGGCGCGGATGGTCTCCGGACTGTCGGTGGCGGGGCCCAGGGTGCAGATGATTTTGGTTCTTCTCATGATGGCACACTCCTTATTTTATCAGACTGTCGGATCAGGGCGGGGGAGATCAGCCGTCCCTGCGGCTGCGGAGGGTATCGGCGATCTCCTGGGCCTTGGCGTCGGTGAGGATGAACTTCCTGACGAAGAAGATGAAGGCGACGATCAGGAGGATGATGGGCATAACGGTCATCAGCAGCCGCAGGCCGGTGATCGTCTGGGGGCTCTGGGCGACGGGGGCGCCGTTCTCGGAGTCGCCCGCCAGGCCGATCAGATCCAGGCCGATGCCGGTGATGAACACCGCCACGCCGGAGGCGGCCTTGACCACGAAGGTTTGCATGGAGAAGATGACGGACTCCTCACGCCGGCCGGACTTCAGCTCGCCGTAGTCCACCGAGCTGGACAGAAACACCGTGGTCAGCACCGACAGGATGCCGTTGGCGGCGAACACCAGTGCGCCGCAGACGCACAGCAGGATCATATTGCTGGCCTGGCCGGCGAAGCAGATGCCCAGGATCAGGGCGTAGCCCGCCATGGCAAGGCCCAGGGCCACCTTGAACAGGTCGGTGTTGCCCAGGAATTTGCGGAGCAGCGGGTAGACCACCATCATGCCGAGAATCTGGCAGGCGCCGCCCACGGTGACGAACATGGTGTAGTTGCCCTGCCACTCGGCGCCCAGGTTCAGGGCGACGCCCACGTCGTACTTGAAGAAGTAGATGACCAGGTTGGAGGTCAGGTACAGGGCGCCGTTGATCATCAGGATGGCCAGCACGGTGATCATGGCCTGGTCGTTGCTGAACAGCGCCTTGAACATCTCGGGGATGGTGGAGGTGTGGGTGCGGCCGATGTCGTGCTCCTTTACGTTGAAGCAGCAGATGACCTCGGCCACCACGAAGAGAATGGCCACGATCAGGGCGAACCGGGCGAAGCCGGCCCGCTCGCTGCCGCCGCCCAGGGCGGCCACGGCCATCACGGTGCCGATCTGGATGAGGGCGGAGCCCACGCCGGCGCAGGAACGGCCAACCACGGACAGGTTCTCCCGATCCTGGGGGGTGGAGGCGATGGCGGGGATCATGGACCAGTAGGGGATGTCCATCATGGTATAGGTGGTGCCCCAGAGGATGTAGATGACGGTGAAGTACACCATCAAAGAGGTGCCCTCCAGACTGGGGGCGGCAAACAGAGCGTACAGCACCACGGCGTTGAGCACGGTGCCGCTGAACAGCCAGGGGCGGAACCGGCCCCAGCGGGTGCGGGTCTTGGCCACCAGGATGCCCATGAAGGGGTCGTTGACGGCGTCGAAGATGCGGGCGATCATCAGGATCAGGCCCACAAAGGTGGCGGACAGCCCCAGGATGTCCTGGTAGAAGTACATGACGTAAGTAGCGGACAGGGCATACACCATGTCCTTGCCCACGGCGCCGATGCCGTAGGCGGCTTTTTGGAAGGGTGTCAGTCTCATATCCTTCTTCTCTCCTTACTTATATATGTCAGGCGGTCTCTCACGCCGCCGGGACAGCGGTCATTTCTCCCACTTTTCCATGAGAGCGCGGAGCTGGTCGGCCAGCTTTGCCAGATCCTTGTTGGCGCGGCCGCGGCTGGCGGAGACCAGATCCACCAGCCTCTGGGCCGTCTCGCTCAGGCGGCGGAAAGCGGGGGAGCCGGTCTCCTGCTGCTTTGCCCTGGGCTCCAGCACCACGCCGGGGGCGACCATGCGGTTCTCCAGCAGGTCGTAGATCTCCTCGTAGTTGGGGGCGTGGGCGGGGATGCCCCGCTTCCGCAGGGTATCGGCGTAGATTTCGGTGACCTCGCTGTCCCCGTGGACGACGAAGGTGTGCTGCGGCACGGGTTGGAAGGCGTCGATCCACCGCAGCAGGCCGTCCCGGTCGGCGTGGGAGCTGAGGCCGTGGAAGTTGACGATCCGGGCCTTGACGGCGATCTCCTCGCCGAAGAGCTTCACCTTGCCCGCGCCGTCCAGCAGACGGCGGCCCAGGGTACCCTCGCTCTGGTAGCCCACGAACAGCACGGTGCACTCCGGACGCCACAGGTTGTGCTTCAGGTGGTGGCGGATGCGCCCGGCGTCGCACATGCCGGAGGCGGAGATGATCACCTTGGGGGCGGGGTCGTCGTTGAGGCCCCGGGACTCCTCGGTGCTCTCGGTGATGTTCAGCCCGGGGAACCGGAACAGGTTCCCGCCCTGGAGCTGGGCGATGGCCTCCTCGTCCAGGTAGCCGTGGAGGTCGCCGGAGAAGATCTGGGTGGCGGCGCCCGCCAGGGGGGAGTCCACATACACCTGGAAGTCGGGGGCGGTCCTGACCAGCCCCTTTTCCTTGATCTCCCGCATAAAGTACAGCAGCTCCTGGGTGCGGCCCACCGCAAAGGAGGGGATCACCAGGTTGCCGCCCCTGCCCAGCGTTTCGTCGATGAGGACGGCCAGATCGTCGGCGTAGTCGGGCGTCTCCGACACGTCGTGGAGCCGGTCGCCGTAGGTGCTCTCTGTCACCACGTAGTCCGCCTCGGTGATGTACTGGGGATCCCGGATGATGGGCTGTTCCCGATTGCCGATGTCGCCGGAGAAGACGATCTTTTTCGTCTCGTCCCGCTCGGTGAGCCACAGCTCCGCGCTGGCGGAGCCCAGCAGATGGCCCGCGTCCACAAAGCGGAGCCTGATGCCGCCGGCGATCTCCACCTCCTGGCCGTACTCGCAGGGGATGATGTGCCGCAGGGTCTTCTCCACGTCCACCACGGTATACAGCGGCTCCACCGGCTCCCGGCCGGCCCGCTTGCCCTTCTGGTTCTCCCACTGGGCGTCGCTCTCCTGGATGTGGGCGGAGTCCCGCAGCATGATGTCCAGCAGCTGGGCGGTGAGCCGGGTGCAGTAGATGTTGCCGGCGAAGCCCTGCTTCACCAGCAGGGGCAGGCGGCCGGAGTGGTCGATGTGGGCGTGGGTGACCACCACGTCGTCAATATAGCCGGGGGAGAAGTCCAGCTCGCGGTTGTCCCGCTCGTCCTTTCCCTGCTGCAGACCGCAGTCGATCAGCACCTTGCGGCCGTTGCACTCCACGCAGTGGCAGCTGCCGGTGACCGCGTGGGCCGCGCCGAAAAAGGTCAGCTTCAAAATCACGACCTCCTTTGCTGTTGTGATAATACACAAAGATTATATCCCATCAGATGGAAAAAGTAAAGGGGTTTTCACAAAACGGCAGGCTCTGCCCGGTGAGATTTTGCCGGGAATGCCGGTGGACTTTTTCCCGGCGGGGTGATATAATCGTCCCGATCACACTGTGGCGGAGCACATCCCCACGAAAGGAGCGCATTTTTTATGAGCCAATATCGTCCCGACACCGTCTGCGTCCAGGGGGGCTACACCCCCGGCAACGGCGAGCCCCGGCAGATCCCCATCATCCAGTCCACCACCTTCAAATACGCCACCAGCGAGGAGATGGGCAGGCTGTTCGACCTGGAGGCCAGCGGCTACTTCTACACCCGCCTCCAGAACCCCACCAACGACTACGTGGCGGCCAAGATCGCCGAGTTGGAGGGCGGCACCGCCGGGATGCTCACCTCCTCCGGCCAGGCGGCCAACTTCTACTCGGTGTTCAACATCGCCAACTGCGGCGACCACGTGGTGTCCTGCTCCACCATCTACGGCGGCACCTATAACCTGTTCCACGTCACCATGCGGAAGATGGGCATCGACTTTACCTTCGTGTCCCCCGACTGCACCGACGAGGAGTTGGAGGCCGCCTTCCGGCCCAACACCAAGGCCGTCTTCGGCGAGACCATCGCCAACCCGGCCCTGACGGTGCTGGACATCGAGAAGTTCGCCAAGGCCGCCCACGCCCACGGCGTGCCCCTCATCGTGGACAACACCTTCGCCACCCCCGTGGGCTGCCGGCCCATCGACTGGGGCGCGGACATCGTCACCCACTCCACCACCAAGTACATGGACGGCCACGGCGTGGCGGTGGGCGGCGCCATCGTGGACAGCGGCAAGTTCGACTGGTTTGCCCACGCCGACAAGTTCCCCGGCCTCACCACCCCCGACGACAGCTACCACGGCGTCACCTACGCGGAGAAGTTCGGCCTGGGCGGGGCCTTCATCACCAAATGTACCGCCCAGCTCATGCGGGACTTCGGCTCCATCCAGGCTCCCCAGAACGCCTTCTACCTGAACCTGGGCCTGGAGAGCCTCCACGTCCGCATGGCCCGCCACTGTGAGAACGGCAGGGCCGTGGCGGAGTTCCTGGAGGGCCACCCCAAGGTGGAGGTCGTCCACTACTGCGACCTGCCCTCCGACCCCTATCACGCCCTGGCGGAGAAGTATCTGCCCCACGGCTCCTGCGGGGTGGTGTCCTTCGAGCTGAAGGGCGGTCGGGCCGCCGCCGAGGCCTTTATGGCCCGCCTCAAGCTGGCCGCCATCGAGACCCACGTGGCCGACGCCCGCACCTGTTGCCTCAACCCCGCCACCTCCACCCACCGGCAGATGTCGGAGGAGGAGCTGTCCGCCGCCGGCGTCCCCGCCGGGCTGGTGCGGATGTCCTGCGGGCTGGAGAGCAAGGAGGATCTGATCGAGGATCTGCGGCAGGCGCTGGAGGCCATCTGA
>CANQZJ010000075.1 GCA_947628315.1 uncultured Oscillospiraceae bacterium | reverse complement strand
AGCCTTTTTGTCGTGCCCATTCCTCGGCTCCACTTTTTCTTCATTTGGGGATTGACTTTTTATTCGCAGGCTCCAATTGGTTTTTAATATCATCAATAGAAAGTCCAGCATTACGTACTACATCGTCAATAAAAAGCTTAACATCCATCCCACGCTTGAACAACGAATAATAAGCTTTTTTATTAAGAAGGAACTCCTCCAAATTCTTACACAACTCATCAAATTCATCCTTCTTTTCTGCTAGAACTATCTTAAAAAATGCTTCTTTATCTTCAAAACTTTTGGTTTTCCAATCAGAAGAATCCTTAACATCATGCCATTTTTTCCGGATAGCCTGCAAGAGGAATTTTGTTTCAAAGTTTTCTTCTACCCGGATTTTTAGTAAGGCCGACTGCAAAACAGAAATCATCCACGAGTCGTTCCAGCGTAAGACTTTTAGGGATTCATCACCAAATGTTGAACCCAGTGCAGTCCACAAATTATAAATATCATGACTTATTGTAACAGGAAAACCATTTTCCCAATTATTCGGATCATCCGATTTTAATATATTGCATAATTTATTATCAATATGCTCTAAGCCTGTCTCTGTAATAGCTGAAAGTGGTTCACGTGGACTACACAAATAATCCTCAGCTAGAATCTTAATTGCAGACTGCAACGCAACCGAAGTTTTTATACAGCGATGATGAAAATTAATGCGGGCAAAGATTTTATATCTCTCCACGAGAAAATCTTCAATATCAGACGAGACTTTTTGCGGATAAGAAACAATGAAAAATCCTGATTTTCCCTCTTCGTCAATAGTTCCATCTGGCTTAACCTGATAGAGTCTTGCTGAGTCAATAAGCCTTTTATATGGGATTGCTCCCCAATCAACACCGCTACTCAGAGAGTCACGTATAACATAGTCTAAGCGGTCAGCATCTATAACTCCATCAACAAGTCGGTGAATTGAACGAAATAACTCATTCTTTTCTAGCAAAATTGCTGCTGCGAACTCAATTGACGTAATATGATATAAGGTTACTATCATTTTAGTTTTTGGAGTCCACTCCGGCTCGTCTGCCTTTTTAATTGACTCCAGCAAATCAGGCATAACAAACTCGATCGCCATCCGAAACATATGTATCCCAACCTGCTCATGCAGATGTGGACTAACAGAGCTTCCTTCAGTATTTATAAAACAAAACTTTACAGGTTTGTCTCTGTCTAAAAAGCGGCCTAGGGTATCCTCCAATTTTTCCTTTTTCCCTGAGTCCCATGGAGGAGAATCATATTTGCATCTTCTATACAAATCTTCCAGCACTTTTTCAATAATATGACTATAGGGAGGATGTCCCACATCGTGGAAGAGGGCTACAACACGAACTGCTTGAAGGATACATTGATAAATAAACCGCTCACGGTCACTAGAAAGCAGATAGGCAGAGCCTTGATTATCTGCACCATCTATTTTCACGCTATGCAGACTAAAATGGTTTAACGCGTCATCAGAAAGGAGATTAGACGAGAACGTAGCATGAATATCACCTTCCACCATCCTATCCACTTCATCAGGATTCTTATTATCGGCAGCGTTGTTATATTTACTGTTCGTTACGATATCTTGAAAAACTGACTCACCTTTTCCAAAATAGTGAGCATTATACCCTTTAGTAAATGTCTTCTTACACAGCTCTTTGAATTCGGCATTTAATTGTTCAAAGAATGCAACACGGACCTTGGCATCAGCATTAGTAATACTAGAGAACAGCAATTCACTAGCAAGCGCCATTGTTCCAAGAGAATGCTCATACCTCTTTGTGCGATTTGAGGGGAATGTTAAATATACTGTGGAGCTTTGATAAATATCATGGAGTCTATAGAAAAACGGTGTCGAACTTAGCTGAGATTCAAATTCACTTAAGTAAATAGTTCCATGAATACGATCTGTTCTCTGTTTAGCATGTTTCATTGTCTGTGTCCTAATCTTTCTTTCTATTTAGAACTTATATATTTAGTGCGCTTTTGATATATTGGAGACTCATTATAACTGTACAATGGTGAGAAAGCCAAGTCATCACAAAGCCACAACTTGATGCAACTACCAAAAGAAAACTTGCCTACAAAAAGCCCATAGACGCTCTAATTGGAGTATCAGTGACTACAGAGCTGAACTAATTTCTATAAACGGAGTTCATTGGGTATCAAGGATATAATTGTTTATACTACAAAGTACGGAAGTAATCAAAATCGAAACGGTGTTCCCTTGACGCACATTGAAAGGTCAAATGGCGCTAACACACCCCCCAAATCACCAGATACACACTTTTCAGTTAAATCATATCACAATATATGATGTAAATCAATACAAATGTACTCTACGCCCAAGTATTCCAGGAGCATTACTTCCAAGCGTACAAAGTACAAAGCCGGAGCCTGCCTCCCGGTCCGGCTCATGTTCGACGAGTTCGCAAACGGCGCCTTGCGGACGGCCACGACCGGCTCCAGGTCACCATGCGCTCCCACAATATCATGACAACCATCATCCTGCAAAACATATCCTAGCTAAAGGCACTTTTCATAAGCGATTGGAAGTACATCATCGGTAACGCGGACAGCTGCATTTATTTGGCCGGGAACGAGCAAGTCCGCTCACAAAGCCGATCCCGCTCTGCAAATCATCGACCAGCAGACATTTGACGCCGCTCAGGAGCTTATGACCGACGGGAAGACCCCACGCACAGGAACGCCCAACACCTTACGCGGCCAGTCCCTTTTGGTAGGGAACATCCATTGCGGCCATTGTGGGAACAAGTTGACCCTGGACAGCTCATTTGTGGCAAATGTAAGTGCAGCTATGGGAAAAGAGCGAAACACGCAACCTCCAAAAGCTGCAAACACCGCCATAATGAAAGGAGCCGACCATGGAATCTTTACTTGAACGTATGGGTGTTACCTACCATTGGGAGGGTGATTTCCTCATCCCCGACCTGGTCCTGTCAGATACCACTGACTATCATGTAGGCAAATATGGACGCATGCGCCACCGATACCTGAAGGAACACCGCAGAATACAGTTTAACATCATGCTTACGGACGAGACCCTTGCCAAGCACGTTGCGGACATCGACGCCGCCTGCCGCGAACGGCTGGATGTTCTGATTCCCGCCATGGCCAAGCAGGAGAGCGTCACAGAGCAGCTCAAAGCGGCAGACCAGATGGAATGGGTGTGCAGAATGAACAGCATCAAGGACCGTGCGGAGGAGATCGTCCTTCAGGAGCCGGTCTACGACTGACAAACAGTATAGCCTCAAAAGACGCCTTTGGCAAGAAAGCCAATGGAACCACCTTTATTTTCTGTTTATATTTACCCCTGCAACTTATACTCGGCTTGTTCAATCACATACCCGCCTTGACCGTCCAGGGTGATTAGCGTCCCGCCGCGCTGGGTATTCTCGTGGGCGATACCGGGGTAGGCGAGGAAGTCGATGGATTTGGAGTAGACGAGGTCCACACCCTTATAGTTGACGCCCAGGTGGTTTAAGTGGTCATGTCCCACGAAGACGGCCTGGGTGCACTTTTTCTCCAAAATGGCCTCAAAAAGGCTACTGTCATGGTCCGGGCAGCTCACGTCCCCGCCGTTCTCCCGAAAGAGATACCGAGCCTCCGGGTCACCGCGCTCCAAGGCGTCAACAGCATCGGCAAAGGCCCGGAAGGTGATGTGCATGAAGACGAAGGAGGGCACGGTCCGGCCCTCCTCACGGGCAAGGGCGTCCACCGTCTCCCGGTGCCAGTCGATTTGGTCGGTGTGGACGGAGTCATAGTCGTTGATCTCAAAGCTGCCCCGGACATAGTCGTTGGAGTCTATGAAGAAGCACACCCGTTCCAGGCTCCCGTCTCGGTTCTCGATGCGCAGGAACTGGTTATACTTCCCGTAGATGTCCGGCTGGGTCTCCGCGTAAAGCAGGGGGCAGTCTGGGTCGTTCTTCATCTGGCGGAAGATGCCGTTCAGGGTCCTGACGTCGTAGTTGGCGATGAGCTCCGTGTCGTGGTTGCCGTAGACGAATGCCCGGGGGAGGCCCACGTTGTTCATAAAGTCCGCCAGCTGCCACAGGGGCACCAGGTTGTTGGTGCTGAAGCTCTGGATAGGGATGGGGTAGACCAGGTCCCCGGTGATGATAATGAGGTCTGGCTGGGTGCGGCAGATGCGGTCATAGCAGGCGTCAAAGGCGCGCCGGTCGAGGCCGATGGTGGTGACGCTGCCGCCGATGTGGGTGTCCGTGAGCTGCAAAATTATAAAATCTTCGTGGTCGGCCCGAAGAGTGTAGACACCGGTATCCGGGTCATAAGCGGCCGTGCTGTGATGCTCAAAGACCGAGTAGTCCACGGTCCCGATGTAGCGCCCGTTGTAGTTGGTACCGTCCAGAATGACGGAGATGCCTGCCAGCAGGAGGACCGCCAGGGACACAAGGCTCGCCAGCCGCACCGTCAGCCGTTTTCGCTTGAGGAAGGCGTAGAGCCGCAGGGGCGGGTTGAGGAAGATCCTTACGATGAAATATCCCGCCGCCAGCAGGAGGACGGGGAGATAGAGGACGAGGCTTTCAAAGATGACCGCGCTCGCCCCGTATCTCATGTCTGTCTATCCATCGCTTCTTCCCGTCCAAATTGCCGGGGCCGTCCTGATACTTGGCGGTACGGTACTGGGTGAATGCAAGCGGAAAGCCACCAACTGCTCAAAAGGATATTCGTTTGTTTATCAGTCCAGGGGCCATTATGCAGAAAATCCTCTTGACAAATCTCGTCTCAGAGAGAGCTATTGACCAAGTACGCACGAGATCACGGTTACACGAACATCAAGGTGCTGGTGGACGACGGATACACCGGGACGAACTTTAATCGTCCCGGCGTCCAGGAGGGCTTGGAGTTGGTAAAACAGGGCCTGGTAGGCTGCTGGCTGGTGAAGGATATGTCCCGTTTCGGCAGAGACTATCTGACCGTTGGGCAATACACGGAGATCATCTTCCCCAGCTATGATGTACGCTTCATTGCCGTCAACGACGGGGTGGACAGCAATCGCGGCGACAGCGATGGTTTCACCGCCATCCGCAACCTGTTCAACGAGTGGTATCCGCGGGACACCAGCAAAAAGGTCCGTGTCAGCGTGCAGCAGCGTGGCAGAAGCGGAAAACACATTGGTCAGCCGCCATACGGCTACATATGCGACCCGGAGGCCAAAGGGCATTGGATAGTAGATGAAGAAGCCGCTCCGGTGGTCAAACGTATTTTTGATCTCGCCATTGCCGGATACGGGCCTTGCAAGATCGCCCGTATTTTGGAAGCTGACAAAGTTCTGACGACCAAGGCCCTGTATGCCAAGCGGAAAGGAAAGCCCTTGCCGGACCGCCCGTATCATTGGGTAGAACAGTCTATTGTGGGTATTCTGGAACGGATGGAGTACACCGGCTGCGTCTGCAACTTCAAGACCTATTCCAAGTCCTACAAGCTGAAAAAACGCATCCCCAACAAGCCGGAGGATATGTTCATCCTACCGGATATGCAGGAAGCCATCGTGCCGCAGGCACAGTGGGACCGGGTGCAGGAACTGCGGAAAAACAAGAGGCGGCTCACAAAAGCGGAACGCCAGGGCTTGTTTTCCGGTCTGCTGTTCTGCGCGGACTGCGGGAGCAAGCTGCATTTTGCCACCAGCAAGAGCTTTGACAGCAACCGGGATCATTATGTCTGTGCGCACTATAAAAGCGGACGCGGCACCTGTTCGGCACACTATATCCGGGAGGATGTACTGCGAGATGTAGTTTTGGAGCGTATCCGGGCGGTCAATGAATATGTCCGAAAGGATGCGGAGGGCTTTCAGGAAGAATGGCTGCGCTGCCGCCGTGCTGACCAGGAGAAGAACATCCGGGAGGATAAAAAGAAGCTGGAACAGGCAAAAAAGCGCCTCGCGGACCTGGATGTGCTTATCTCCCACAGTTACGAGGATGCTGTTCTCGGCAATCTGAGCATAGAGCGGTACAAGAAGATGGCCGCAGACTATGAGGCGGAGCAGGACCGGTTGAAGCTCGAAATCGAGGTGACAGAGGAATGGGTAGAACAACAGGAGGAAATGGATGATGCTCTGGACCGGTTCATGGCGCTGACGCGAAAGTATGTGGATGTGCCGGAACTGACACAGACGATTGTAAATGAGTACATCAAGAAAATCGTCGTCTATGCCCCGGACAAGTCCAGCGGCCACCGTATGCAGGAGTTGAAGATATATTTCAACTTTCTGGATGAAACGGAGACGCCTTTGGTAAGCGAGCCCATTATCTGTAAGAGGACCTACAAAATGCAGAAAACGGCATGACCTTTACGGTCATACCGTCTTCTGCGGCAAAATAGTTACTTATCACTATTATGCCTTGTAATACCGGTTTTTGTACGCAGACGGACGAGTATCTCCATATTTCGATTCACTGCCGACCAGGTGGCGTTCATGGAGCCCAAGTAGAAATCGACCGTGGAATACTTCCTCCGCAAATATATCTTGGCGTGGATATCCTACCTCTGCTTATCGTCATTCTCATCAGAGAGGGCCGTCTCTCCATCGACCACGTCATCCTTCAGAGTGAATATCCTGAACCGGTCAGACTGATCTTCCGTGATTTTAGAAAGCTCACTTTTCCGTGTGATGAGTACGCGGGAAGTACCTGTCAGGGAATGCGCCGGTTCGTTCCAATAGTCGATCATCTCCCTGGTCAGGAAGGGCTAGAACACAACGAGCTCATGAAAGCTGTGATCCGCCGCAGGAGGATCTGGACATAGCAGCGGGTCATCCTTCATGCTATATCCCTTTGCGCCGATGCCAAGGGGCAATATCTCAAAGTCCTCTCCAAACTCTTTCGTGCCGGTCGAAAACGATACGCCAGACAAAGCTTTTGCCAGCTTTTCATGGCACTGCGCTCCTCCCTGGCATTTTGGGTGGTATCGCCGATCCGGCCGCGCAGATAGTCAAGGAAGGCGATGATAGGCTTCGTCTTCCCGGACGTGCGGGCCGTATCTGAACTGTCCATCGCCAAGCAGACATCCCAGCTCCGGTCAAAAGTCAGATTCCTGCTGAGGACGGCAAAACGATAGCTGAAGGCCCCTGTCCATCAACGTACTGGAGTAGCCAGGTCTTGGGGTGAAAGGAAGGGTAAAACCCTCGGGCGTCATGCTTTTGCAGCGCCACAGGTACGACCTTTTTCTCCAGCAGCAGACTCAACGCACTGGGAGTGCTTGGCATTTTGATCTGCCAAGCTTCGCAGAAGATCAGCACTTTTTCCGATACTCTCCGGATGGCGTCAAGCATCCCGATAGGGCTTTGAAGCACCATACTGTCCGTATCCTCACCAAAGCCGAGGGACAGGCATACCGCCGTCAATGCCTCCAGGTCCAGGGAGTATGTAGTGCCGACAGCCATATTCAGCTTGGTCCCGGCCGGGGGGACGAGTATGGAGCCGTAGCCGACACGGTCGCTGTTTGTATTGGGTTTAAGCACGCTCTTTCCCCTCCCCCCGATAGATGTCGGCGATCAACCGCTTCGCGCTGGAAAAACGGTAGTCCAGGTACCGCTCGCCGATCCAGACGTCATTGTCGTAGTCATCCCGCTTGCAGAGCTTCGCCCGGCTGCGGCCCTTGATCTCGATCTCCCGGTTTATGAGGATCTCATCTGCCGCGTCCAGGCTGCCGGTGAGAACAGCCTCTTTGAATGCCAAAAGGAACCGCCGCAGACGGTAATTCACGATATGGAGGCTGGCGAGAACTTCATCCACATCGACGGACAGCATATACTCTTTATTTGCTTCTATGTATTCCCATTCATCCGCCGCTTCCGTATTTTCCCCGTTTGAAAGCACATAGTTATACCGCACCCGCGCCGCATAGACCAGCCGGTTGAAATCGCTGGCCAGCTTCATCATGTGTCCCATCTCAGCGGGGACCTTCTCATGCAGGGCCTCACAAAGCGCCTCAAAAGAGTCATACTCTTCCACATTGACGTTATGCTCCAGCATATAGCAGAGCAAGGTTCCCTGGGTATGGCTTTCGATCTTCCCTCGGAGAAACGCTGCCTCTCCCTGGGTGAGCCGAGTCGATAGGTCCTCGCGCCAATCGGTATAAAAATCATCCGGAACGGAGAAGAAATGGAGCGCCGCATCCCTTCCCGCGTCAAAGTCATCCCGTTCATCAGAGGAGCCATCGTCACCCCGACTGCTCAGGCGGATGGTTCTGTTCTGCGTCTGGACGAATTGAGACGCCCGGATGAGGTCCGGTATGGACAGCCCTTTTTGGGTGCAGATGCCGTAGGTGCATATCCCGTTCCAGTAAATACTGGAAGGCCGTCTCACGACCCAACCTCGCGGAAGCACGCGCTGGCCAATGATGCCCGTGTCCCCCGGACAATGCTGCATAAGGAGAAGCCCGCATTGTCTCTCCTCCTCATCAATCCTCCTGAGGATGCTCCCATATTCCGACCCATATCGGCCTTCTGCCGCCTCTTTCAGAACATAGGGAACAATAAGGAAATACTTCGCTATGGTCTGGACCGTAGAAGTACCAGGGAAAAACAGATTTGAGAACGCATCGCGCACCTGGCCGATGCCGATCTCATCCACCGCCCCAGGCTCCTGCAGCAGGCTCATGACGTCAAAGACCTTTTCCCGATCCGAATTTGTAAAGTCGACCCATCCCAGTTGCATACCGATACTCCTCAAACCATTTGTTCCGCAGTCAGCATACCGAGGGCAACCACCCTATGCCATACTTCCCGCGGTACTTTTGCGGATCACTCTTCCATTCAAGATACCTCTCCCGGAGGCATCGCCCGCACGGACGATAACCGGCCGCGACGGCAGTTTTCTCATCGGCAAAGAAAACACGGCCAGACTCATAGCTTCCCGGATGAACCTTTATCGTGGCTAGTGCGGCAGAGCAGTCCAGCCGGCCATATATTTTCGCCTTGCTGTTTCCTCCATAGGTGCCGGGGGTCGTGGAGGTATAGAATTTGCCATCCGCACCAAGCAGTTTATATTCCTTCATAATTCATAACAGTCTTTCGTAATTTCTTCTGGCGTAGATCACACGCGCGACTGTGACCAGCTTTCTTTCTTCATTCACCCAATAGAACATCAGGTAATTGTGCACCCGCAGTTTTCGGTACTCGTGCTTCAGCGGACGTATCGGCATATGAACAGGATTTGCATAGGGAAAAGTCAGTATACTGTCCCCCGCCTCGATCAGTTCCTCCGCCAGCCGTTCTGCTGCTGTCGGGTTACGCAATGTCTCGCTGATGTACCGCACAGCTTCGACCATATCCTTTCGGGCCGAAGGCAGGTATTGTAGATCATACACCCTGCTCTCCCCCTATGGCCTCACGCATGGCAGCCAGCACTTCCTTGGAAGAATACCGCTTGTCTGTGAGTTCAGCCTCCCGCTCCGCTTCTTGAAGCTTGTAATAGACTTCACTTTCCAGCTGGAGGTTCTCGTATGCTTCCATGCTCAGGACCACCATATCGCCATACCCGTTTTTGGTGAGAAACACGGGCTTTGCTGTTTCATGAACGATCCTTGAGATGTCAGCAAAATTGTTCCGCAGGTCGGAAACCGGTCGTATTGTATCCATAGGTATCACCCTCCTGATATTAATTTTAGCATAATTACGCTAATTATTCAAGAAGTTGTTGCCATCTTGGGCCTGGTGCTATCCTCGTCGGTAGAGCACAGCGGCCACATCCGCCTCTTTCACAAATGGTTCCTCCCAATACCGCGAGTCGTAGGAGTCCGCCGCGTTATCTCCCAAGACATAGAAGCAGCCATACGGAACGGTGATGGTCTCACCGTCCCGTTCTATTTGTTCTCCCCCGCTCGCCGCGATCCTCTTCACCAGAAGCTCTCCATCATGCCTGAATATGATAATATCCCCGGTATTCAGCTCCCCATGGAGTCGAAGGCCGAGGATAATACTGTTTTTGTGGATCGTCGGTTCCATGGAGGAACTGGGTACATAACCCACCAGCAGCACCGTCTTGAGAATCAGCAGTGTCACCGCCGCACATAGGACTGGGATCACCCAGCTTCGTTGTTTTCGCCTAACCGAAGATCTCTTTTCTTCTTTCACGCACTCATCTCCTCCCTGTTTCTGATACCGACTCCCCACGCTTCCAGGAACGCCTTGCTCCTGGAGATGACCTGCCGGCAGTAATACTCACCCAGGCAGCCGATGTGTGCCTGGGACATCGGAGCTGAGATCGTGGCTGCCAGCCAGCGGTATGCCTCCTTCTTGCT
>CANQZJ010000074.1 GCA_947628315.1 uncultured Oscillospiraceae bacterium | reverse complement strand
TGGTGGGACTATGCACAGCCATGTTGGTTATTTTTGCGGTGTACCCGCACGCGTATGCGGGGCATGTGCCGGTGTCGTTTTCTCTCACGTTGCTGCGTTTTACGGAGAAAGTACAGCAGCGGTGGCGCGTGCACGGTTTGGCGCCTTGGCTGCTTGCCTTGGGATTGGGTGGACTGGCATTGTCCCGTTTGACGGTGTGCGATGACTTGCGCAGTTTTTACGAGCCTCCCGCCGATTTGTTGGCTGCGGAACGTAAAATTGCAGAGCTTAACGGTATGGAGCAAGGCGTGAGTGTGCTCCTGGTCCACGGCGACAATGAAGAACAGGTGTTGCAACGGCAGGAACAATTGGCCGAATGTTTAGCAGGGGATGGGATCCCCTTCACATGTGTAGCCTCCGTGGTACCATCCGACGCTCGCCAGCAGCAGAACTTTGCAATGGTGCAGGCGTTGTCTGACCGCTTTGCCGACGAATTGCCGTTGAATCTGCCAAAATCACTGCAGGTGTTGACGCCCGATAAGCTGTTTGCGGCATGCCCATCGTTTGCTTATTTAGCCTCCTTGTGGAATGCACGCTGCGGCACTGTATTGGTACCGGGCAAGTACAGGGAACGACTGACGGAATATGCTGGGAAATATGTGCAGCCGGCAGACCGCTTTGCAGAACTGGAGACGCACATACGTCGCTGGCGCGTTCTGCTTATGTGGCAACTGGGAGGGGTGCTACTTCTGGGAATGCTGGTACAGTTGTGTTTTTATGGTTTCCGTGCGGCACTGCTGATTAGCGGCCCTCCCGTGGTCGGTGTTGTATCTGTGTTTGCTGGACTGGCGTGGTTGGGGACGCCTCTGTCACTTTTTCATGTGCTGGCCTGCTTTTTGGTAGCAGGGTTAGGGTACGACTACTCTATCTTCCGTGCGGGACTGCCCCGCAACGCTCGTACCGGTGTGGCGGTGGGGCTGTCTTTCTATACCACACTGTGTATGTTTGGGGTGCTGGCATTCACCTCCTTCAGTGTGACTCACGATATGTGTATGGCTATTTGTCTGGGGCTTAGCGTGGCTTATGGGCTCTCCACAGCCGCCACGGGTGCAGTAGTGCGGTCGTGCAAAGTTTAGTGTGTGCCCAAGAGATGAGCACGTTATCCCTTAGTACACGAAAGTTAGAACGTACGTCCTTCGGGTAGCATACACGTACTGGTTGAGGAATGATACGGTATCCGCGCCAGTAAAAATGTACCAGTATTTCAATGTCTCCCGCCATGCCCGGCATGATGTTTTTTTTGTGCAATATATCTGTCAGCTGTTGCAGCGGGTAGAGGCGAAACCCACACATGGTATCTAGTTTGCATGCCCATGCGGTTTCGAGTTTAGCAAAGAAATTAGAGAAGACACGTCCTCTCAGCCGTGCTTTAGGAACGTCTTCCCCATACACGGGGGTGCCGCAGATGAGAGCGGTTGGATTCTGCCGTGCAAGACAGCAGAATTGGGGAATGACCGTTGATTCGTGCTGTCCATCGGCATCACACTGCAAGACATGTGTGTAGCCCTGCTCGGTGGCGTGAGTTACTGCGCGTTGTAGGGCTCCCCACTTGCCGAGGTTTTCTTCGCTCCTCAGATAGGTGGCGCCTTGGGTTGAGGCCGTCTCTGCGATTAATGCGGCTTCCTCTTGCCTGCTGCCATCGTCTGCAATGATAATGGGGAGGTTATGGACAGCAACACGCGGCAGAAAGCCTGCCAATTCTCTCCCGTGGTTGTAACAGGGGATGATGATACAGGGGCGAAACTCAGCTGCTGCAGTAGGGCTGTTCATGCTAGTGTGCCTCTGCGTAAGTATTTTTCTACAATTTCCACCATGCAGGAGGGAGAGACAAGCGTACTTTCTCCCGTGTCACGGTGTACAGCCATCTGTACGGTTTCCCCTTTGGTGATGAGCTCTCCGTTCTCGGCATCATGTATACAAAATACCGTGGTGAGCGTGTTACGATAGTCCGTAAGACGAGCATGTATAGCCAGCCGTTGCCCCAAGTGTGCGGAGCGTACATATTTGCATCGTAGCTTTACGACTGGCCAAATGTAGCCGAGTTGGTACATCGTCGTGTAATCCAATCCTATCCTTTTGAGCAGAGCTGCGCGCGCCAATTCAAAAAAATTGATATAGTTGCCGTGCCAGACAACGTTCATGGGGTCCAGCTCATTGAAAGCAACGGTGTGTTCTACTGTGATGGAGAGCATTTCGCGGGTGGGTATTAGGGTTTGTAAACGGTTATTTCTGCGCGGGCGAGCAGGGTATTGCTATCCGCGAGTCGGAGCTCGCAGCTGCATACGCCGATGGGATGTTCCTCTGAGATGATTTCATTGGTGGTGCGTAGCAGTGTGTCAACAGGAATGGTATCGCTGAAAATCTCGTACCTCTTAATGGAAAGAAGCATGGCGCATTTTACCCCTGGTTTGCCCTGCCAATATTCGCGGTAGCCGCACAGTAGCCCAACGCCTTGAGCCATGATTTCAATGCTGATTTCCGCAGTTAAACCATTTTTGGCACTATCGTAAAATAGGCAGTCTTTCCCTAGCTCTGCTAGGGCAGAGCTGCTCATGTTTTTTAGGTCTGCATATTCCAAGCTTTTCACCAATAGCATGTTACCGCGGTGAGGAAGCAGCTTTTCCGGAGGGGGGAGGTCAGTCATAGCGGGTTAGAAGGATGGATACATTGTTGCCGCCAAAAGCAAAAGAGTTGCTCATGCAGCATCGCACAGGACGGCTGGCCTTTGCACAAAAGTTGATGAACTTGTAACCGCCCGGAGTGGCAAAGGGAGTTACTTGAGGCAGTTTGTCGGTGTCTGCTTGTAACAAGGCAACACATATAGCGGCCTCTACAGCACCTGCCGCTCCTAGGCAATGTCCAGTAAAAGGTTTGGTGCTGCTGCATGGCGGGCAGGCCGTACCGAACACTGTGATAAGGGCGTTCAGCTCCATGGTGTCGTTGGCATCGGTGCCGGTTCCATGCATGTTGATATAGTCGACATCTGTCGGTTGTATGCCGGCCATGTAGAGGGCCTGTTGCATCGCTCGTGCAGCTTGAGTGCCACTTGGATCCGGAGTGGTTGTGTGATGGGCATCGGATGTTTCTCCATAGCCGCTCAGAATGATATCTCCTCGCCGCGCAGGTCGGCGAGTCAATACAAAAAGAGCGGCTCCCTCTCCGTGATTGATTCCTCCTCCATTGATCATAAAAGGTTCGCAACGCTCAGTGTCGATTAGTTTCAGGGCATGGAAGCCTTCTAGTGCAAAGCGGCATAAGGCATCACCCCCGCCGGCTACCACAACATCACACACGTCGGCTTCCAGTAGACGAGCCGCCGCCACTAATGCTTTCCCGGCAGAGGAGCAGGCCGTGCTGATTGTGTATACCGGACCACGAACTCCTAAGAAGTCAGCCACGCTGGCAGAAACATTGCCAGGTTCTAGGCGCTGCCAGTCCTCTTCTGCCAATGGCCCGTCCCGATAGGCAGAGTGAAATTCTTCAATTCCGGCGTTGCTGCTGCCCAGCACCACACCAATTCGCTCTGGAGTAACATTCAGTCGGGGGATGAGCAGACGCTCTGCGCAGTACTGTACCAGTGCATTGGTACGTGTGGCAAAGATGGGATTCTTCGGGGTGGGCATCAGTCTGTGGACACGGGCTACCGGAACCTCGTTCCCTCCCACTACCTCGGTATCCATGTTTGGTGTTTTCCCGTTTTGTAACGCGTTAAGCACGCCGATCGGGGTGTCGTCTAGGTGACACAACATTTGCACGTCCTCGATAATGATGGATTTCATGATATGCTGCTTTAGTAAACAAAACAGGAACAAGTGGAGTGAGTACTGACTCGACCGGGCATAGGGTGTGCCATGTTATTCAACGCATAGAGTATACTGAATTTATGTCTTATAAACAAGTGTTTTTGTTGCCACAAGACTGATAGTGACCTGTCGCATTTAATTTTGCGATCCACACATCTGACTTCGCACCTCGAAAATCATTGACCAAAATCAGACTACATGGTATAACGGACGCATGGTGGCAGATGCTGTAAGATTTCGTATGAAAAATGAGAAATGGTGTCTGGTAACCGGGGCTAGTCGAGGAATCGGACTGGCAGTGGCCGAAAAACTGGCAGAGGATGGATACTCACTGGTGTTACATGCAAAGCAGAGCCGTGAGGCCTGCGAAAATTTGGCGAAGCGGTTGCGATCAAGTGGTACGGCATGCCGTGTGCTGATGTTTGATGTATCAAATCGGGAGGAAGCTCGTGCAGTGCTGAAAGCTGACATTGAGGAGCACGGGGCGTATTATGGTGTGGTAAGCAATGCGGGAGTTGCGGCTGATGCTCCGTTCCCCACAATGGAGGCAAACATGTGGGACAAGGTACTGCGTACTAATTTGGATTCTTTTTACAACGTGATACACCCCTGCATAATGCCAATGATACAGAGTCATCAAGGGGGCCGAATCGTTACCGTATCCTCCGTATCCGGGGTGGTCGGAAATCGTGGGCAGGTAAATTACAGCGCGGCTAAGGCTGGCATTATCGGTGCCACGAAAGCGTTAGCACTTGAGCTGGCTAAACGCAAGATTACGGTTAACTGTGTGGCTCCCGGTGTTATTGAGACAGATATGACAGCTGACTTGCCGATGACTGAGGTACAGAAAATGATACCGTTGCGGCGAATCGGGCGACCAGAGGAGGTGGCCGCTGCCGTATCCTTCCTTATGTCGGATGACGCGGGATACATTACCCGCCAGGTTATCAATGTAAACGGAGGTTTGGTATGAGAAGGGTAGTTGTCACGGGTATGGCTGCGATTTCTACATTAGGGGAAACGCAGGAAGAAATGATGAGGTCACTGCGTGCCTGTAAAAACGCAACCCAATGCATGGTGGGCTGGGAGGCGTACCAAGGCTTGCGCTCATACCTGTATGCTCCGTTGCCAGAATATACACCGCCGGCAGATTTTACGCGCAAACAGTTGCGCACCATGTCCTCTCTTTCAGTGATGGCGGTGGATTGCACGCGCCGCAGCTTAACGGATGCCGGTTTACTGGGGGATGGTGTTATCAGCAGTGGTCGCACAGGCGTGGCATATGGGTCATGCGTGGGCTCTATGTCGGCCTTTGATCCATGTGTAAAGTTGATGAAAGAGAAGAATGCACGCGATATTACTTCCAGCACCTATGTAAAGTTGATGGGGCATACAGCCGCGGTAAATATTTCTTTGTTCTTTACGACAAAAGGGCGTACCATCAACAGCAGCACAGCCTGTACTTCGGGCAGTGTGGCCATCGGTATGGCATACGAGGCTATTTGTATGGGACGTCAGGATGTGATGTTGGCCGGTGGTGCAGAGTGCTGTAATATGCTGGCATTGGCCGTGTTCGATGCCTTGTTTGCCGCCAGTACGCGCAATGAGAATCCTGAGAGTACGCCTGCGCCTTTCGACACGGACCGCGATGGCTTAGTGTTGGGTGAGGGAGCCTGCACTCTGGTGCTCGAGGAGCTGGAGCATGCCAAGGCCCGAGGTGCTCGTATTTATGCCGAGGTGATGGGCTTTGGCTATACTTCCGATGGTACCCATATCACGTCCCCAAATGCCGAAACTATGAAGGGTGCTATGGTTGAGGCTTTGCAAATGGCCGGTTTGTCCCCTGAGGACATCGGCTATCTCAATCTGCACGGAACAGGTACCAAGACAGGAGACAGTGCAGAGGCAATGGCCACAGGATCTGTGTTTGGGAATGCCGTGCCTGCCTCCGGGGTGAAGGGGTATACGGGACATACATTGGGTGCCTGTGGTGCGTTGGAATCTATGGTGAGCATCATGATGATGTGCGAAGGATGGTACAACCCGAACCTCAACTTACACGAGGTAGCTCCCGAGTGTGCCGGGCTGGATTATATCACCGGTACGGGACGCTGTTTGGATGTGGAGTATGTGATGAACAATAACTATGCATTTGGAGGCATTAACACGAGCTTGATATTCCGCAGATGGCCGAACTGATGCTTCCATATCGTGTGCGGCATGCCGAAGTTTGGCAACCAATGAATGCAGCAGAACGACCGCCGATGGCACCGTTGCCTAAAACTTTGCCTCGGCGTATGAGTCGCCTGAGCCGTGCCGTGCTTAGTTGTGTTTCTCGTTTAGCGGCGGTTGTGGGCGGGGAGGTGTTGCAATACCCGGTTGTATATGCCAGCCGATACGGTGAGATAGCCCGGACTTTGAACTTGTTGGATGAATATGAGCAATATGGAGAAATGTCTCCCGCCGGTTTTTCCGTGTCGGTACACAACGCCCCGGCTACGTTGTTAAGTTTGGTAACCGGTAATTGCGAAAATAGTACCACTTTGGCTGCAGGCGAAGATACTTTGCGAATGGGGATGCTCGAGGCCGCTTTACGTTGTGCTGGTGCCCCCTGCCTGTTTGTATATGGCGACGAGCAGCAAAGGGAACAGGAAGCAGTGAGCGTTGTTGCAGCTGTGATTGAGTCCGATAGTGTTTTGCGACCATTGCCTTGTACAGTGAATGAACTTTTGCAACAAATATGAAACGGGTGCCACCTATGAGTTTATCCACGCGGGTGCGTTGTGTACTGGCGGTGTTGGACTATGTGTGCTTTGGGGTGGGAGGGACTTGTATCTCCGTGTTCCTTTTGTTGGTAAGCCCTTTTCTCAATGAACGGTGCCGTGTGTTGGTGGGGATGCGTGTGTTGCAATGGTCATGGAAGTTAATGTGCTTGTTGTTGCGGGTAACACGTAATTTATCCTTACATGTCCCAGAGCGTGCTAAAATGGTGCAATTAAGGAACTGCATTGTGGTGACTAACCATCCTTCACTGATTGATGTGGTGATTTTAGCATCCATTATACCCGGCTGTAAACTGGTAGTGAAACCTAAATTGTGGCGTTGGCGCTTCTTGCGCCCTATTTTGCGGGGACTATGTATTATCAATAATGGAGATGTCTCGTATTTTTTGCAGCAGGCGGAAAAATGCCTACAGCAGGGCTTCAATATTATCATTTTCCCCGAGGGAACTCGCACCACGCCCGGAGTTAAGAGTCACTTGCTGCGCGGTGCTTTTCATATAAGCTTGTTGACGAGGGCTCCCATACAGCCGATTCGCATCCAAACGGATATGCCGTTTCTCACCAAAGAATACCCTTGGTGGTACGTGGGGGAGCATTGTCCACGCTTTAGCTTAAATATGCTGCCCCCAATACATGCCAGCATACAACCAGGAGAGAGTCGCCATGCTGCTGCCGTGCGTTTAGCTCAACAAACAGCCGCTTGCATTTTGGATGTTCAAGAGGCGGCACAATAGAGAAATACTTGACGAGTTTCAGAGAAAATTCGGGTTTTAGTTTGCTAAATGGCATACGCCTTTGCAGGTAGGGACGCTGCCATCAGGCGTGCGACTCAGCAAAACGTTCAGCCGTTTTTCTTTACGTCTGAGAATGAGGTATACTTCGTCTCCGGGAAATACGGGAACATTGAATTTAAGCCGTTGAATGCATTGAATGCCTGCACCCCAATGCTGCTTTGTCAGCGCGGAGAGGCAGCACAAGATAAGGAACCCGGGAGTGATGGGGTACCCCGGAAAATGTCCCGCAACCCATGGGCTATCTTTTAGGTAGAGCGCTTTCGCAATTATGCGTTCAGGGGTGGCGTCTAAGGTGGTTAGCACCGGTAAATAGTTTTTGGTATCGAATAATCGATGAAGTGCCACGGTGTCTGTTTTGCCTCGGGAATTAGTAGGCATGTTGCCAATGAAACGCCATTTCTTTGGGGTAAGCACGGACGACAGATGCCGAGCTAGATGAGTAACTAATGCTTTGCGGTAGGCTTGGCCTCCTTGTTGCCGCAAAATATCCATACCCGCAAGGGTGGGTACTACTACCGCCGCCAAAATCGGACGCTTTTTCCCCTCTTGTTTCAAGACAGCGGCCTGTTCTACGAGCTCGGAGACCTCCATGTATTGTTCTATTTCACACAACGAAACACGTTTATCTGCAATTTTCACCACCTTGTCGGCCCGCGGTAGCAACAAAAAATTGCCGTTGGGTAGCAGTTGGGCATTATCACCGGGGTATGCGTGCTCGCCAGGGGGGATGCAGGGACTGTCGATGCACATGCTTCCCTCGGCGGATGGAGTGAGTATTACTCCGTGAAAGGGCGTCCACTCTTGAGTGGCGAGAGGGTTGCGGTAGGCGACAAGACCTGTTTCCGAGCTGCCGTAAATTTCTACAAACGTGGCACCGGTTTCACGTTGAATGAGTGCTGCCGCCTCTACTGGGAGAGGTGCCCCTGCACATTGAATACGCAAGGGGTGTGGACCAAGCTTGCACATATCTGTGTTGGCTGCCCAGACACGAATGAAGGAGGGCGTGGTTACTACCCATGCGAGCGTTTTTGGAGGAGTAAGTTTATCAACTCGCGCCAAGAAATCTACCGGGGAGACATACGATGTCGTGTCAGATAGAATGCCACGGCTCAGCGGCAGCAGTAATCCATAAATAATACCATAGGCGTGGTGGAAAAATGACGTGCAGAATATCTCGGCCTTTTCTCCTTCCGGCAAAACGTCTTGCAGCAGCCGAAGCTCTTCTTCCAAGTTGGCAAAGGTGCGATGAATGCGTTTTGGTTTGCCGCTACTGCCGGAGGTATAAAACCACAAGTGGGCAGAGTCTGGTGCAAATGCGGGCAGAGAGTGCTCGGCAATTTGGTGCCCGCATATGGGGATGGCTCCGGTTAATGCGAGATCCGATACCACTATAGCCCCTTCTTCTTGCAGCTTTTGAGCAGTGGCGGCACAGATGTTACCGGGAAGGATGATGTTGAGCCCGGCGTGCAACGCCGCCATAAGCGCCACGGCAAAGAAGTAGTTGTTTTCCGTCATCACCGCCACTGTTTGTGCATGTGTTTGGGTGAGCACATGGGTCAATTGACCCGTATGTTGCCTGTATTGCCGGTATGTGATGATATCGTTTTTACAACGGAAAACTGCCCGATCTGCCGGTATGGAGGCTTGAAAATAGGTGGAGGGAAGAATCATCCTGGTTTGATGTGGGGCTTATTTATTTGCCTCTTTGGCTTGCATGTAGCGGCGTACCAGCCATTCTCCGCCCATTAGCAGGCCGATGAGTACGTACGAAATGACACCATTGTAAAGAGCCCATAGCCCCCAGCTGTCACAAAGCGCCGTTAGGACAGAAAGCGCAATGTTGAGGCAGAAGAAGCCTACCCAAACCCACGTTACTCTGCGACAGTAGGCACAGGTCTCAGGAGGAAGCGCTATGTTGCGTTGAGCTAGTCGGGCAAATTTCTCTATCATGCTGGGCGGGTAGCGGAGAGACCACGCAAATTGAAATAGCAATATGCCGGATATTAGCAGAGGGTATAGCTTGAAATATTGCGGGTTGTCGGATATTCTTACAGCCCCTAATATCAGCAGTGCAGCCAATGTTATTAGCATCTTCCGCTTGCTGCGGTTTCTACACAACAGTGCAATGGACACCAGCACAACAATACCAGCCAAGCACGCCACCGACAAGTATTCCCGTTGACAATACAAAACCCACAAAATAAGAAGTGGGTAAAGTACCACGGCTGGTATGGCTGCTATTTTGAGTGCTAGGCGCATGTGGCGCGTCAGTTTGCCTTAGCTACAGCTTTGGTAATGACGTTTATTAGTTCTCCGTAGTTACGGATGCCCTTGAAGTCTTCCGCAGAGAGACTGATGGCGTACTCCTTTTGTACTTCCACAATCAGGTCTATGGCATCAATGCTGTCTAAATCGTAGGTTTCGAACAGGTTAGTCGCGTTGTTCAAAATGCTGGTGTCGCAATCAAAATTTTGCTCCAGCAGTATGCGGACGTACGTGTCTATATCTTCGCTAGTTGTCTTCATGTTGTCGCAGGTAAGTTGTTGGTAGCTAGTCAGTCTGTCTGAGAGAGGATGAAGGCTGCCAGAGAGGCTAATGTGGCGAAATGTTGCTCAATATCTTCGGTCTCTGCGTTTATTGTTATTTTGTAACGCCTTTTAAGCGCTACGCCAAGCTCCATAGCATCAATGGAGTCTAAGCCAAGCCCATTGTCAGAGAAAAGCGGAGTGTCTGCCCCAATGTCTTCAGGGGAAATATCTTCTAAGTCGAGAACATCTACCAATAGCTTTTGAAGCTCACAGATAAGGTTTTCTGGTGAATCTGCCATTACGCGCATGAGTGTAACATTACGCATGCGACATGTCAACCTCGGTACCCATCTTCCCAGGGCAAACGCATTTGAAAACTGGATTCATTTTAAGGAAAGAGACAAGAGGTTCATTTATGCTCTAAATCGTTGCC
>CANQZJ010000073.1 GCA_947628315.1 uncultured Oscillospiraceae bacterium | reverse complement strand
AGGCTACGAGGATCTGATATGCTGTTCTCCAGTTCAAATGCCCGCTCTGCCTCGCTGAATGACAGGGAGCGGCTCATCCCGATAAGATCCATCTCCCGGATCACTTCGCAGGGGTTCGTGCAGCCTTCACATCTATAGACCGCTCCATTCCGAACTTCTTCTGCTTTTTCACTTGCAAATATCTCATCCAGGGTATTGGCCTTCAAATCGCCGAGAAAATAGCTGTTCCGACGTTCTTTTCCCTTGTAAAACGCCCCTGTGAGGCACGCATAGACCTTCCCATCCGGCCCGATAGCAACATTTCTCTTCCCCGCATTGCAGCGGGCCACACCGAATCGTCCCCCGGAAAGCACACGCCGCTTTCCCAGCGGGTCCAGATACTGCCATATGGCCCGCTGATACTCATCCGTATATTCATAGTCAATGTTTTCTGAAATGTCTGGGGCCATGGGCACAAAGGCGCAATCGATATCCGGAAACATCTCACAGAAAGTCCGTTTCATCTCCTCAAGTTCTTTCAAATTGCTCTCCTGGACCACGGAGTTAATGCCGCAGAGTATCCCATTGGCCCGAAGGCAGGACACCGTCTTTATGGCTCTGGCATAGGAACCTGGACAGCGGCGGATGGCGTCGTGGGTCATCTCTGTGCCGTCGATGGAGATGCGCATCGTTATCCTGGTCTTATCCTGTTCCCTGATCTCGCCCACCATCCCGGCAATAGCGTCAAAGAAGTAGCCATTGCTGGTGATCAAAATGCGAAAATCAGTCTCACGAAGGGTCCGAAGGATGAATCGGGGAAAGGACGCATTCAAAAACGGCTCTCCGCCTGTCACACTGATAAATTTTGTACGGACCAAAACACTCTCCTGGAGCCGCTCCAGGATAAGGTCACCGTCTACTTCCTGCTCTCTTCCGATATCCTGATTCTCACCGCAGTGTTTGCAGTTGAGATTACACCTCAAGGACGGCAGATATATGATCTCGTCGATCTTATCGGTCATATCGTTCCCTCGCCTATTGAACGGTACACCTGTTCCAGCTTTCTCGCCGAGGCGTCCCAGTCGAACTTCCGGCAGCGGATACGCCCGGCTTCCACGAGCTGCCGGGCATATGCTTTATCGCTGATCACCCGCCATATTCCCTCTGCGATACTCTCCACGGACAGCGGGTCCACATAGCAGGCCGCGTCGCCCGCTACCTCCGGCAAAGACGCGGCGTTGGAGCACACCACCGGCGTTCCCCAGTGCATCGCCTCCAGCGGCGGTATCCCAAAGCCCTCGTACAGCGACGGGAATACAAACACAGAGGCATTGGCGTACAAAGCATTCTTCTCCGCCTCCGGGACATGGCCCAAAAAGATCACATCCTGCGAGCCATATATGCTCTCCGCCGCCCGGTATATATCCTCGCACTTCCAGCCCCGGCCGCCGGCCAGCACCAGCTTGTGGGGTATCCCCGTCTCGCGTTTCAACAGCTCATATGCCTTCAACAGCCTTTGAAGATTCTTCCGGGGCTCTATGGCGCCCACATAGAGGATGTACGGCCCGGTAACGGGAACCTCGGACATACACGCGTCGCTGATAGACGCAGCAGCCGGGATGACGGCGACACGCTCTGCCGGTACCTTCAAAAGCTCCATGATCTCCCTTTTGGAGAATTGAGAGCTGGTGACGATTAGGCTGCTCCTCTCCACGCTGTAGGCGATGCCCTCCCGGATGCGGCGCAGATTCGACCTGTTCACCGTCTCCGGATAGCGCAGATAGGTCATGTCGTGGATCGTCGTGATGACGGTCCCATCTATCCGGGGCGGCACGATGTAGTTGAAAAAGTGCGTCACGTCTGCCGGAGGAAACAGGCTCTCATAGCGAAGGGGGACAAACCTCCATATCCGCCGGTACACGCCGTACTGCATGGAGCGGTTTTCCCGAATGTCCATGTCGACCCCCGCCAGCGCGTCCGCAGTATCGACCCGTCCCCGGTAGTTGAAGACATTCCCCTGATAAGTGATTTCAGGGCCTGACGCCAGACGGCGGGCGAGCTCATATGTATAGTTCCCTATCCCCGTGCGCGGCCCACAGCAGGGCTGCAGCTCAAGCGCTACCCGCATTTATGTGATGCGCCTCTCTATCACTTCGTTTAACTTCTCTGCCGACGCCCGCCAGGAAAAACGCTTCGCATTGGCATAGCCCTTGCGTACAAGCTCCGCGGCCAGGGCTTTGTCCTCCAGCACGGACCGCATGGCCCCCGCTATGCTCTCCACGTCATAGGGCTCAGCGTAGACAGCCCCGTCTCCCGCCACCTCCGGCAGGGCGGATACATTGCTGGTCACCACCGGCACGCCGCATCGCTGTGCCTCCAGCACCGGCACGCCGAAACCCTCGTACAGCGTTGTGAATACAAAAAGTTCCGCAGCGCTGTACAGCGCTGCCATGTCCCCGTCCGGGACGAACCCGATGAACCGTATGTCCTCCCGGTGCTTCACGCCCTCCAGGGCCTTGTCCCGGTCGAACCGCCAGCCCTGCTCCCCCGCGATGATGATCTGATGATCAAATCCCGTCCGCTCCTTCATCCGGTCGAACGCCCGGATCATCCGCGCCAGATTTTTCCGCGGGTTGTTGCTCCCCACGAACAGCACATACCGCTCCGGGAGAGCATACTTCTCCCGCACCGCGGCGAGCGCCGCGGGGTCTTCCACCCGCCGCATATCCTCCGAACAGGCGCAGGGGATAACATATATCCGCTCCGCGGGAATGCCCAGGATATCCGTCATCTCCCGCTTCGTGAACTCGGAGATAGCCAGATAAAAGTCCGCCCTGCGGCATATGTATCGGTATTGCAGCCGCCACCACAGCACCCGGGACCGCTGGTATGCCTCCGGCAGACGGTACACCGCCAGGTCCGTCACCAGCGGCGCCAGCACACAGCTCTTTGGCAAAATAAACGGCGTCTTGGAGTCCGTGGTCAATAGAACCGCGTCATGGCAGTATTTCCGACCCAGCTGGAAACTCTGAAAAAACATCCGCCGCAGCCCCTGCCCATTGTCCCAGGGGGAGCGGACCAGCTCCGTCCCCTCCTTCGCCGGGAACGCCGGCGCGTCTTTGGACAGGATCACTTGGCACGGCCTCTCCGAGATATAGGTCAGCGGCCCGAACAGCTCCCGGATCATCACTCCGATCCCTGAGCTGTTGGGCTTATATTGCAATGCGTTGATGACGACCTTCACTCATCTCTCCCACCCATGTTCGGCCTGCTCTTCATTCAACTGTTTCGTCATGAGCTACTGTACAGTCTTGGCTATCAGTGCTTCTCTTGATTTCCTGATACAGTCTTTGCAGTACCATAGTAGAATCCTTTAGCCCAACAGCTCTGCTTAAAGTTTCACAACCCGTCGTCTTCCGCTATCTCCTTCAGATACTGGCCATAGGCCGTCTGCTCCAGCGGCGCCGCCAGACGCAGCAGCTGCTCTTTATCGATGAACCCCCTCCGGTAGGCGATCTCCTCGATGCAGGATACGTAAAGCCCCTGCCGCTTCTGGATGATGTTCACGAACTGGGCCGCCTCCTGCAGGCCGTCGTATGTACCGGTGTCCAGCCACGCCATGCCCCGGAAGAATTTCACCGCGTGAAGCTGTCCCCGGCGCAGGTATTCCTGGTTCACCGCCGTGATCTCCAGCTCTCCCCGGGCGGAGGGCTTTATCGTTTTGGCGATGTCCACCACCTGGCTGTCGTAGAAGTAGAGCCCCGGCACCGCGTATTTGCTCTTGGGCCGCCTGGGCTTCTCCTCCAGGGACAGCACCTTCCCGTCCTTGTCAAATTCCACCACGCCGAAGTCGGAGGGATCGTGGACCGGATAGCCAAATACCACCGCTCCCTCCTTCACGTCCGTGGCCTTGCGCAGGAAAGAAGAAAAGCCACTGCCGTAGAAGATGTTGTCTCCCAGTATCAGCGCCACCCGGTCCCCAGCGATGAACTGCTCACCGATGAGAAACGCCTCGGCCAGGCCGTTGGGCTTGTCCTGTTCGGCATAGGTGAAGCGCATGCCCAGCTGTGCCCCGTCCCCCAGTATCTCCTGAAAGGCGGGCAGGTCCCGGGGCGTGGAGATGATGAGCACTTCCCGTATCCCCGCCAGCATCAGCGTGGACAGCGGGTAGTAGATCATGGGCTTGTCATATATGGCCAGGGCCTGCTTCGATATGCCCTTGGTGATAGGGTACAGCCGGGTGCCATACCCGCCGGCCAAGATGATCCCCTTCATACTCTCTTTGACTCTTTCTGTTAGTTCTCCCACCCGTGTTCCGCCTGCTCTTCGTCCAGCAGTTCCTTCATGAGCCGCTGCACAGTCTCGGCCATCAATTCCGCCCGGGTGGTCTTGTACAGGTTCTGCAGCGCCCGTGCGCTTGTCGCGCTGTCGTCAATACCCGCAGCCCGGCTCACATCCCTGATCTGTTCCCGGACCGTTATCACACTCGTGGGCACACCGGTCTTGTTTACAAATATCGCTCCGCTGGAGACGCCATTGCGCCGGGCGTAGGCCAAAAGCTCCTCCCGCAGGCTGTCCGGCAGACGGATGGTCCTATCCTCCGTCCGGATCTCGCCGGTCTTGACCTCCTCCACCGTCAGTGCCAGAAGCTCCTGCTGCTGGATGCCCGTGCTGACGAAAGTCCGCATAGCGAGATAGGCCAGCACCTTGCGCATCTTCCTCGCTGTCTTCAGAAGCTCCATGTACTGGTCCCGGGTGAGCTCTTTCGGCGCCGGTTCCGGAATGGGAACAGGCTCTCTGGGGGCCTGCGCGACCGGGCGCCGCTGTATTCGGTTTTGACTGCGTGGTATCTCCTGCATCCTTAAACCTCCCAGCCCGCTATGAGCTGTTCCTGTTCCGCCTGCCTGTCCATTGCCTGCTCCACCAAGACCGCAAAGCTGGCCTCCACCGCCGCCCGTGTGCTACGAAACAGCCGGCGCAGACATGCGGGGTTTCCTTTCACGCTGGGCACTCCCGCCTCCTCGCTCAGTCTTGTGATGGACTTCACAACGCTGGCGCGGCACATAGCCTTGTCCCGGTTAGACAGAAAGATTGGTCCGGTGCCGACGCCCTCCCGCTCCGCGTATGACAAAAGCTCCCGACACAGGCATCCAGGCAAATGCAGTACGCTTCGTGTGCCGCTGGATTCCACTGTCAGACTGCCGGCACGGGCTGCCTCCACCGTTACCTTCCCAAGCTGCTGCACCGGCAGGTCGCATGAGGCAAATAACTTCACCATCAGGTACTCCCGCTCCCTGTCCAGCCGCTTCGCCGCCTGCAGCAGCTGCAGGTACTCACTCCGGGTCAGCTCCGGCTGAGGATTCTTCTCCTGCTTTGGCAGGTCCGAAAGCTGATACTCCCGATGGCCGATATAGTCCAGAAACCCATTCGCCACGATGGCGAAACTGTTGATCGTGTTGGGTGCATAGCCTTTTTCCTGCAACAATTCGACCCATCGGGCCAGGGTCCCCCTGCGGATGCATTTGTCCTCCGGCAGGTCATTGTAGAGCTGCCTCAGGATGCTTCCGTACTGACGGGTAGCCGCTGTGCGCCCTTTGGCGCGCAGGATGATCATGTACCCCTCAATATCCTCATGAGTCATCTGGATGCCAGAATCATCGGGTGCAGACCATGGAACACCGCTCTCTTCCGTCTTAACTTCCGCTTCGGCAGCCTTTTGCTCTGGAAGTGTTTTTTCATGAAACTTTGGAAAAACAGGGAGACGCTCGCCATCCGCCTGCCGGTTCATGATCTGTTCCGCCATATCGGCGGCCCGGGCATCTACCTCAGACTTCGTGGCCCGATACAGTTTCCTCAGCGCACTTGGACGGCACTTTTCTTCCTCCAGCCCCGCCGAGCGGCACAGGTCATACAGGTATCTGGATACCTGCGTCGAGTTGTAAGGCTTCCCGCTGCTCGTGGCAAACACCGGCCCTGTTTGGATGCCCTTCCACTCCGCATAGGCCGTGAGCTCATCCCGTAGGCCAGGAGCCAGCGGCACGACGTCATGTTCTACTTTCAGTTCTCCCGCCTGAACGGCTTCCACTGTCAGTCTCGGCAGACCCAGTACGGACACACCGGTAGTAGCCATCACCTTAACCAGCAGATAGGCCTGTTCCCGGTCCAGCAGTTTCGCTGTGTCCAGAAGATGCAGATACTCTTCCCGGGTGATATCCTCGCCCACAGTCCACATCTTCTCGGATCTCCTTTCTCCGCTGGCGGATGGATAGGTCAAAATTGAACTACCGTTCCCCATGAAAGAGGTTTGACCCTTCCAAAATGAAAAGCCCATCCCGCATGCGGACCATACAGGATGGGAAATGAGAAGCCATGGGCATAGGAATGCAGGCCGTTGAAGGACGTTATTTCGACGGCCTTGATGCGTATGCCAAAAATTGTTTGATTTGGATGTTTTTTACTGCTGCATACAGAGCATACCACTTGATTAAAATGTTGAGATGTGATAATATTCTCTCAACTGTTAGAATTGATTATGGTATGTAAGCATACTGTCGGATGCTTAAGTTCAATTCTGTTGATGCGCCGCTAACTGACCAGCCCCAGCCGCTCCAGGGTTCTGGCGTGTTCCGCGCCGGTGGTGATGAGGTATATCCTCGTCGTGTTGATGGAGGAATGCCCCAGCACATCTGCCAGTTTCACGATATCATGACAGGCCCGGTAGAACGTGGTGGCAAACAGGTGCCGCAGGTTGTGTGGGAACACCTTCCCAGACTCTACCCCCGCCAGCTTGCATACCGCTTTCATCTCTGACCATATCTGCCGCCGACTCAAACTTTTTCCGCTTCTGGTGAGAAATATCTCACCAGAAGCAATCTTGTTTTTTCGGGCGTATTTCAGCAGTTTCCGGCAAAGCTTCCCCGGCAGCATGATAGTCCGTATCTTCCCCTTCAGCGCAATCTCCGCCCTACCGGCGTGAGCCGCCTCCACAGTCATGTATCGCACCTCTGATACCCGGATGCCTGTGCCGCAAATGGTCTCCATTAGCAGGGCCAAGCGGGTCCTGCCACTGTTTTTCGCCGTTTCTACCAACCGCTCATACTCGGCTTTGGTCAGCTCCCTTCCCGGGTCCCGGAAGATCCGCCGCTGGAGTCGCAGAGCCTTGACGCAGCAGTCCTGCCAGCCGCAGAACTTGAAGAAGGCGTTCACCGCCGCCAGCTTCACGTTCACCGTGGCCGGAGCATAATGCTGGGCCAGTTCATCCTTCCAGGCAACCACCGCCTCCTTTGTGACATGACCATCCCCCAGCCATTTTGCAAAGGCATGGACATTTGCCAAATATGCACTTACAGTCCCCTCGCTTCGTTCTTCCCTCCGCAGATAAGCCGCAAATGATTCGATTTCATAGCATTTCAACTTCCTTTTCATGTTGGGGTACCTCCTCATTTTGATATCTACCATTTTACCATTCTGAGGAGGGCCTTAGACACAACCACATTAGCGGGAGCTGTTTAACAGAATGAGTGAAGAAAAAGATTTTCCTGATGATAAGACCATCCGGGACGCCATCTCGGGCAATCAGCAGGCAGTTGAATCACTGCTGTCACATTACGCTGATGTAATTGATTCTTATGCCACTGTCGAAGTCCACAACCCGGACGGAACCACACGAAAGCATGTGGATCCCGACCTCCGACAACATTTGGTAATGAAGCTCCTGGAGGAACTACCGAATTTCCCCACGGAATGATCACATAAGCAAATGGCACTTCGGATGAGGGCCTTTCGGGAGGGATTATTCCTCTGATTTGATCAAGGCAATGGCGGCCAAGTATAACCTGGCTGTCTTCATCTTATTATTCCAAAACCGCTGCCCTCTATTTCTCAAGGAAATATCAAATTGCTCTTTAGCTTATTCAAACTCTTTCCCACGAAAAATATAATCATCCCTTAGGGAGGGATGATTATATGAACAAAAGCGAATTACAAGAGACCATTGGCAGCAACCTGTATCAAGCGCGGCTCAACGCTCACATGACCCAGGAACAGCTTGCTGAGAAGGCGGGCATCAGCACTTCTTTCTACACAAACGTAGAACTCGGGCACAAGGGTATGGGTGTATACAACCTATACAGGATCATCAATGTTCTCCGCGTCAGCGCCGATGGCATCCTCTATGGCAGTGATTGCGATGCACACATTCTCAACATTCTTGCCATTCTGAAATATCAGCCTGACAGCTTCCTCACCTCAGTTGAGAACATGATCCGTTTCATGCTTTCCGAGAAGGAGCGTCAGGAAAAGGAGCACAGAGAGGAAGTGTTCCAATGATAGAGGCAGAGGAACAGCGGCAGGGAATCCACACGCTTTATCTGCAGGAGTACCCAAAGCTCCTGGCTTACGCCCGGTCACTTCTCCATGACGAGAGCCTTGCCAAGGAAGCGGTGCAGGACACCTTTCTTATCGCTTGCACGAAACCAGCGGTCTTGCTCAGTCACCCGAATCCTCCCGGCTGGCTGATGCAGACCTTGAAATACACCATTAATAATATGATCCGAGGCAGGGCTAAGCTGAGCGCCCTGCTTCTTTATTATCAGGAGGTCCCGCTTGCCGATGGCTCTCTGCGCTTGGGTGAGTTGGAACTTGACGTCATTTGTGAAGACCTTTTGGGCAAAGAGGACTGGCGCATGCTCAAAAGCTTTCTGCTCCATCATATGTCTGTCCAGGATGTCGCCGATTTCATGGGTATCTCCCGGGAGGCCGCGAAAAAGCGTCTCCAGCGCTCTCACAAGCGGCTGAGAGAAAAACTCAAAAGAAATTGATTCTCTGTCCCCGAAGCGCCGTTTTTCGACATATAAGCAATAGGAGGGTTAAGATGCAAGGTTCAGAACAGCAACGCCGTCAGGATCTCTACCAGTTTGACTCTATGACCACAGATGAACTGCGGGAGCTCCTCAGAAACGATGCACTTAAAAAGGAGGCGGATGCCAGCCTAGATATCGACGCGACCCTATACATAGCCGGGGTGATAGCATCTCGGGAGCACACCCCAGTCACAGATGCTGCCTGGAAAGAGTTTGAACGGTCCTACCTGCCCAACGCCGGCAAAAAGACATTATATGAGGAGATACTGTCCGATCCCGTTGAGCCGGTCAGTGCCTCTTCTGTCAGGCCAAAAGCAGAACGCCGCTTGCTGCGGCTCTCTCTTATCGCTGCAGCCGTAACACTTCTGATATCCGCTACGGCTTTTACCGCGGCTAAGATCGGCTGGTTCCACACATGGAACACAGAGGAACTGTGGGCACGGCAGGCCCGCGAAACGGCGCCAGTGCAGGCGACCCCTCTGCCAAAGCCTGTGTACTATGATGTGATAGCTGAGGCTCTGGATCCCATCGATGCACCGGCGCACATGATTCCGCTATGGATGCCAGCTGGGTATAAGATGATTGCCAGCGAATCTACTACGACGGCCTCAACGTCCTCATACGCGTTCAGTTTCGGCAATGCAAATCTGCAGTGGATCATATTACAACTTTCATCATACTCTAATAGTAATGCGTACTCATATTCTATCGATGAAGGTTCTCCTGATGTCTACACTGCCGGCGGCATAGACCATAGTATTCTGACCAACATGGACAGTTATGGTGCTGTCTGGTATAGAGAGAACTATGAGTGTTTCATCTATGGCTATGAAAACAGAAATGATCTGATCAAAACAATCGATTCATTTTATATGGAGGTAAAAAATGAGTAAACGTTTTATCCGTGTTGCGGCCCTGATCCTCGTGCTGATGACCGTGTTCTCTATCCCTGCCGCGGCGGCCGCAGCATCCGCCCCCTCCCCTGCGCAACCCCAATCGGATGCCTATATCGCTGGGTACTATGCTTCTATCGGTAGTTACAGTAAGGGCACGGTTACTGTAGACTTTAGCACGACGGGAACAAGCCCCATGGATTCCATCGGGGCAACATCGATTGTTGTTTATAAGTCGAACAGCACACAGCCGGTAGGCTCCCTCTCCTCCAGCTATACTGCATCAATGCTGGGCCGCTATCGCGTCCTCTACGGCAACTCCTATACTTTCACCGTGACGCCAGGTGAGAAATACTACGCAGTTGTATCCTGCTATGCAGCAAAAGATGGCGGCAGCAGTACGCGAAAATACACCACCAGCTACTGCACCGCCAAGAAATGAGCTCCACCTATCCACGCAAGAATAACCCTATAAGAGAGGATGGTCCCCCATACACACGATCCAACGTACTGTAACTGAACTGAGCGGCCGGCGCAACAAATCCTGCTACTATGTACTCTGCCTGGCAGTAGATGCGGCTCGCAGCTGTCTTCCAAAGGAACCAAAGATGAACACGATCTGCGCTATGGTCCAAACCAGCACCGGTATGTCTGTCAAAGCCATATCCAAGGCAC
>CANQZJ010000072.1 GCA_947628315.1 uncultured Oscillospiraceae bacterium | reverse complement strand
TCCACCCGGTCCGGAGACGTGGAGATCGGCATCCCCGACGGCGGCCCCTTCGGCTTGGACTTCACCACCGCCAGCGGCGAGTGTACCTCCGACTTTTTCAGGGGCGCCCTTTCGGGCCGGCGCGGCGCGTTTACCTACCGGGGCGGCGCGGGAGCCGGCGGGCCGGTCTATCACATCCGCACCGCCAGCGGCGACTGCGAGCTGAACAAGCTGTAACGAAGGTGGCTCTATGAACAGACGTGAACACAGCGCGATCCTTCTGGACGTCTACCGAGGCATCCTGTTCCAGCTGCCCCCGCTGGCCGAGGGAGAAGACTTCCCCCTGACCTACCGGTTCGACTGCCCGGAGTTCACCCAGCTAAAGGCCCGCTGGCCCATCGAGCGGGTGGCGGGCCGGGGGAGCGACTTCCGGCGGGCCCTGAGGCTCTGCCGCTGGATGGCCCCCAAACTCACCCACAAGAGCGACTACGACAACCACGTCCCCATGAACTCCCTGGCCCTGCTGGACTACAGCTTCGGAAAGCCGGAGGCGGGCATCAACTGCCTGAACAAGGCGAAGATTTTGGTGGAGTGCTGCCTGGCCCTGGGCATCCACGCCCGCCGGGTGTGGATGTTCCCCTTCTCCCCCTACGACACGGACAACCACGTGGTGGCCGAGGTCTACGACCGCGATTTGAAGAAGTGGGCGGCTGTGGATCCCACCACCGGCGGGTACTTCTCCGCCGGCGGGGATCCCCTGTCCTGCCTGGAATTGCGGGAGGCCCTGGCCCGCCGCGCCCCCGTCTCGGTGATCCTCAACCAGCAGGTGCCCGCCCATCTGGATCGGCTGCTGGACAAAAACGCGGAGTTGAACGCCTACTACGCCAAGAACGCCTGCTGGTTCCAGTTCGAGAGCGTATCGGCCTTTGGCCTGCCGGAGGGCCGGGCCTGGGCCGCGGTGATCCCCGCGGGCTTCGATTTGAAGCGGCACGACGAGGGGAACGCCGACTACTTCCGCGCCGAGGCCGCTGGGTACGGCATGACGGAGGAGCAGGTGGAGGCCGTCATCGCCCGCAAGTCGGGTTCGGCCGACTGTTTTGTGGCCTCCACCCGCCTGTGGGACAGCCCGCTGGACGAAATGTAAACATTTTTCCCGGGGGCTTGTAGATTTTCCCCCGCTGTGCTACAATGGGGACACTTGAATCTGATTGTTCGGAGGTGCCCCACCATGGCGGAACTCAATATGGTCTCCTATAAGCTGCAGGATCTGCAATTCTTCAACAAGCTGGACAAGCCCGGCCAGATCCCGCTGGAGAACAATTTCTCCTTCTCAGTGAACTACAACCAGGGCAACACCCGCTGCATGGCCAAGCTGTACCAGTGCGTCAAGGACAAGACCGACGGCCCCGACCACAAGTTCTTCATCTCCATCGAGCTGGTGGGCATCTTTGAGGTCGGCGGCTACGTCACCGACGAGGACAAAAAGGACTTCCACGTCCAGTGCTACCAGCAGCTCTTCCCCTACGCAGAGATGATCGCCAAGCAGACCTGCGCCGCCGGCGGCATGCCCAATTTCATGCTGCTGCGCCAGAAGATGAACCGGGACAGCGTGATGCTGAACCGGCCCAACAACCAGTAAGGGCGGCGGCTCTCTCCCGGGAGAATTATCTCGTGTCACAATTTTTTCGCCGGTTCGGCGGCAAAAAGATTGTTCAAAAATGCCTTTGCGCGTTTCCCGATCTTCTGCTATGATTTAGACAGTGCGCGGCCGAGAGGCGTAAGTCCAGCTACTGGACTTACGCCTCTTTTCGCGTTTTTCAGGAGGTAATCTTATGCAGCAGGATCAGTCCCGTCTCGCCACGGCGCCCATCGGAGAACTGATGGGCAAATACGCCGTACCCTGTATCATCTCCCTTTTGGTGGGGGCGCTCTACAACATCGTGGATCAGATATTCATCGCCAACGCCGCCTATCTGGGCTCCTATGGCAACGCCGCCAACACCGTGGTCTTCCCGCTGACGGTCATCGCCCTGGCGGTGGCCGTGATGATCGGGGACGGCTGCTGCGCCTTCGTCAGCCTCAGCCTCGGCAAAAACGACGCCGGTGACGCCGGGCGCAGCGTGGGCGGCTCCGTTTTGCTGACCATCCTCTCGGGCCTCGCCCTCACGGCGGTCTATCTGGCCTTTTCGGATCGGATCATCGCCATGTTCGGCGGCACCGTCAACGCCGAGACCTTCCGTAACTCCAGGGAGTATTTCTTCTGGATCACCCTGGGCGTCCCCTTCTATATGTTCGGCCAGGCCATGAACCCCGTCATCCGCGCCGACGGCAGCCCCCGGTTCGCCATGGCCTCCACCCTGGCGGGGGCGGCGCTGAATATCATCCTGGATCCGGTGTTCATCTTCGTCCTCCGCTGGGGGATGATGGGGGCCGCCGTGGCCACCGTCCTGGGCCAGATCGTCACCGCCGCCCTGGCCGGGTGGTACCTCTGCCACACCAAAACGGTAAAATTGTCCAGAGAGGACTTCCGGCTGCGGCCCCGGCTCATGGGCCGGACGCTGGCCCTGGGGGTGTGCAGCTTCCTGTCCCAGATCTCGCTGGTGGCGGCCATGGCGGCCATCAACAACATGATCCGCAAATACGGCGCCCTGGACGCCGTGTTCGGCCAGCCCCAGTACGCCCAGATCCCCATGGCGGTGGTGGGCATCGTGATGAAGTTCTTCCAGATCGTCATCTCCGTCGTGGTGGGGATGGCGGCGGGCTGCATCCCCATCGTGGGCTTCAACATGGGCGCGGGCCGTGCCGACCGGATCCAGCGCCTGTTTGTCCGGCTGCTGGCGGCGGAAACCTGCGTGGGGGCGGCGGCGCTGGTGATCGCCGAGTTCTTCCCCGGCGCCCTGATCCGCGTCTTCGGCGCGGCAAACGAGAGCGTATACTACTCCCGGTTCGCCGTGAAGGCCTTCCGGATCTACCTCTGCATGGTAGTCTTCGCCTGCGTGAACAAGGCGGCGTTCATCTTTCTCCAGGCCATGGGCAGGGCCGCCGCCTCCACCATGCTGTCCATGGTTCGGGAGATCGTGTTCGGCGTGGGCTTCGCTCTCCTCCTGCCCAGGTTCCTGGGGCTGGACGGGGTGCTGTGGTCCATGCCTGTGTCGGATCTCCTCACGGCGGCGCTGTCCGCCGTGGTGGTCTGCCGGATCTGGAGGCAGCTCTCCGCCAGGCCGGAGGGCGGCTGGCCCGTCCCGGCATGACAAGGCCCCCTGAGCGGGAAAATCGCTCAGGGGGCGTTTTTTCTCAAAATCAGCTTTTCTCCTCGAAGGTGGCGCCGCAGGATCGGCAGTGGACGGTGATGCGCCCCTTGCCCCTGGGCACCCGCATCTGCTGGCCGCAGTTGGGGCACTTGAAGTAGCGGTGATCCCGATCCGACACCCGGACGCGGAGGGTCTTAAAGTTTCGCAGAACCGGCCGGGTGATCTGGAGGAACTTGGTGTTCTCCGCCCGCCGCCTGTCGATGTTGCGGGAGAGCATCCGGAAAAAAGCGATGATCAGCAGCACCAGCGTGAGCAGATTCAGCACCGGCCACCGGAGGATCAGGGACAGCACGTACAGCACGACGTAAACCACGATGAGAAACAGATTCAACTGGTCGCCGCCGTAACGGCCCGACATAAACCGGGCCAACGCCTGCCGGATCATGGACGCTCATCTCCTCCCCGGGCGATTTTGGAGCAATCTTGAAGGATACCTTTATATTAAGCCTCCAATTTGTCCGCGTCAATGGGGTAAGCGTAAACAAAATGTGAATCTTTCATTGCCTAACGGCCAAAAACCTGCTATACTTGAGCCAAATTTCCCAAAGGAGGCCGCGCCATGGCCCGCATCGACAAAGAGAACTACTATCTGGATATCGCCTCCACCGTTTTGGAGCGCTCCACCTGTATGCGCCGGCACTACGGCGCCATCATCGTCCAGAACGACGAGATCGTCTCCTCCGGCTACAACGGCGCCCCCCGGGGCCGCAAGAACTGCGGCGATCTGGGCTACTGCACCCGGGAGGCCATGAACATCCCCTCCGGCGAGCGGTACGAACTGTGCCGCTCCGTCCACGCCGAGGCCAACGCCATCATCTCCGCCTCCCGGCGGGAGGTGCTGGGGGCCACCCTGTATCTGGCCTGCAAGAGTCCCGCCACCGGGGAGCTGATGTCCGGCACCACCTGCTGCTCCATGTGCCGGAGGCTCATCATCAACGCCGGCATCGCCCGGGTGGTGGTGCGGGACACCCCCACCCAGTACCGGGTGGTGGACGTGGAGAAGGAGTGGATCGACGAGGACGACTCCATCCCCGCCATCCCCGCGGAAGCGCGGACATGAGAAAGCGCCTCCCCCTCCGCGCCCTGGCCGCCGGTCTGGCGCTGCTCCTGGCGCTGTGCGCCGGGTGTACGCCGCAGCCGGAAAAACACACGGAGACCTTCGCCGCCATGGACACGGTGATGACCCTCACCCTCTACGGGGGGGAGGACGGTACCCTTTCCGCCGCCAAAGACCGGGTGCTGGAACTGGAATCCCTCCTGTCTGTCACTGACCCGGACAGTGAGATCGCCGCCCTGAACCGGGACGGCTCCGCCGCCCTCTCCCCCGACGCGGCGGAGCTGCTGGGGCGGGCGCTGGAGCTGTGCGGGCGCACCGGCGGCGCGCTGGACGTGACCATCTACCCGGTGGTTCGGGCCTGGGGCTTCACCACCGGGAACTATGCCGTCCCGGACGGCGGCGTTATCGCCGATCTGCTGACCCGCGTGGACTACACCCAGGTCAGGCTGGACGGCGGCACCGCCTCCCTGCCCGAGGGCTTTGAGCTGGATCTGGGCGCGGTGGCCAAGGGCTATACCGGCGACACGCTGGCCGCGCTGTTGAAGGAGAACGGCGTCACCAGCGCCCTGCTGGAGCTGGGCGGGAACATCCACACCGTTGGAACCAAGCCCGACGGCTCCGACTGGCGGGTGGCCGTCCGGGATCCCGCCGGGGACGGCTACGTGGGCGTGGTGTCCGTGGCCAGCAAAGCGGTCATCACCTCCGGCGGATACGAACGGTACTTTGAGGAGGGCGGCGTCCGATACTGGCACATCATGGATCCCAAAACCGGCGCCCCCGCCCGGAGCGGGCTGGCCTCCGTCACCGTCGTGGCGGACAGCGGCGTCTACGGCGACGCCCTCTCCACCGCCCTGTTCGTCATGGGCCTGGACGGCGCTCTGGACTACTGGCGGGCCAATCGGGATTTCGAGGCGATCTTCGTCGCCGAGGACGGCTCTGTCACCGTCACCGCCGGGCTGGAGGACGCCTTCGCCCTCTCCGGTAGACATAACATGGCGGTCGCCCGACCTTAAACTCCCCCCTTTGGGGGAGTTTTTTGTGTAAAAACGGCAAAATATTGTTTGAAAACCCCCTTGACAGGAAAGCGTCCGCCCTTTACAATAGGTAAGGATAATTCTGAAAAGCCGCGCGGGATCCCCGCCCTTTTCCGTGTTTACAGCGCCGAAAGGCGTTTCTATAGAGCCCGACCAATAGATTGTGAACCCGAATAGTGCGCCCATAGCGGGGCGGTTTTTCGATTATCGCGGTGCGTCTGTAGACGTATCGCGCTTCTTTATGTGTAAAATCAGTGAAAAAATCAACGAAAACAGGAGGTGTGGAACTCAAATGCAAGTCCCAGTATTTGTACTGGTCATCGTCGCCGTGGTGGTGGGCGTGATCTGCCTGGCCATCGGCGCCGTCATCGGTTACCAGCGCCGGAAAGCCGCTGCCGAGCGTGAGATCGGCTCCGCCGAGGAGGAGGCGCTGCGCATCATCAACGAGGCCACACGGAGCGCCGAGAGCAAAAAGCGCGAGGCCACCGTGGAGGCCAAAGAGGAGATCCTGAAGGCCCGCAACGAGTTTGACAAAGAGATCAAGGATCGCCGCGCGGAGATCCAGCGCCAGGAGAACCGTCTGAACCAGAAGGAGGAAAACCTGGATCGCAAGCTGGAGAACCTGGAGCGCAAAGAGGAGACCGTGGCCGCCCGCATTTCCGCGCTGGACGCGGAGAAGACGGAGCTGGATCAGATCAAGGCCAGCCAGCTTGCCATGCTGGAGCAGATCTCCGGCCTGACGGTGGACGAGGCTAAGAAGTACCTCATCGACCAGCTGGCCGACGACGTGACCCACGAGGAGGCCCTGAAGCTGAAAGAGATCCAGGCCCGCTTCAAGGAGGAGGCCGACACCTACGCCAAGGAGCAGATCGCCCTGGCCATCCAGCGGTGCGCCGCCGACCACGTGTCTGAGGCCACCGTGTCCGTGGTGCCCCTGCCCAACGACGAGATGAAGGGCCGCATCATCGGCCGCGAGGGCCGCAACATCCGCACGCTGGAGACCATGACTGGCGTGGATCTCATCATCGACGACACGCCGGAGGCCATCACCGTGTCCTGCTTCGACCCGGTGCGCCGGGAGATCGCCCGGCTGGCCCTGGAGAAACTCATCCTGGACGGCCGCATCCACCCCACCCGCATCGAGGAGATGGTGGAGAAGGCCAAGCGGGAGGTGGACGCCACCATCCGCGCCGAGGGCGAGCGCGCCGTGTTCGAGACCAACGTCCACGGCCTGAACCCCGAGCTGGTCAAGCTGCTGGGCCGCCAGCACTACCGCACCAGCTTCGGCCAGAACGTGCTGAACCACTCCATCGAGGTGTCCCACCTGGCCGGCCTGCTGGCCGCCGAACTGGGCGCCAATGTGGCCGAGGCCAAGCGCGCCGGCCTGCTCCACGACCTGGGCAAGTCCGTCGACCACGAGGTGGAGGGCTCCCACGTCCAGCTGGGCGTGGAGCTGGCCCGGAAGTACCACGAGAGCGACGCGGTCATCCACGCCATCGAGGCCCACCACGGCGACGTGGAGGCCAAGACCATCGTGGCCTGCCTGGTCCAGGCGGCCGACGCCATCTCCGCCGCCCGCCCCGGCGCCCGCAAGGAGAATGTGGAGTACTACATCAAGCGCCTGGAGCAGCTGGAGGAGCTGTCCTCCTCCTTCCCCGGCGTGGAGAAGGCCTACGCCATCCAGGCCGGCCGCGAGGTGCGCATCATGGTCAAGCCCGAGGAGGTCTCCGAGGATCGGCTGGTGCTGCTGGCCCGGGAGATCGCCAAGAAGATCGAGGACGAGCTGCAGTACCCCGGCCAGATCAAAGTCAACCTGATCCGGGAGACCAAGGCCATCGAGTACGCGAAATAAAAATCGACAGAAACCCCCGTGGCAGCACAGCCACGGAGGTTTTCTATTATTCAGCGGATCAGGGTATTCTCGCCGGAGGCGGTGTCCAGCGCCCCGTCGGTGGCGAAATACTGCTTGAGAATGCCGGCGGCCATCTGGGCCAGGTTGCCGCCGGAGGCGCCCTTCTCGGCCACCAGGCAGACGGCCACCTGGGGATCATCGTAGGGGGCGAAGCAGACGAACACGGCGTTGGCGGTGCTGGAGGAGCCCACCTCGGCGGTGCCGGTCTTGCAGCCCACCTCCACGGGCAGATCCCGGAAGTATGGGGACACATAGCCCAACATAGCCAGGTTGTACATGCCCTGCTTGATCGCCGCCAGATCCTCCGGGGCGATGTCGATGGTGCTGAGCACCTGGGGCTGGTACCGGTACAGGGTCTGGGTGTTATCGGCGGAGCGCACCTCTTTGAGCAGGTGGACCTGGTAGCGGCTGCCGCCGTTGACCAGGGTGGCCACATAGTTGGCCAGCTGCAGGGGGGTGAACTGGTGGTTCTCCTGGCCGATGGAGGCGGAGAGGATATTACCCTCATACCAGGTCTGCCCCAGCGCCTCTGAGGTCTCCGGCCCGGCGATCCTGCCCTGGGCCTCATCGATCTCGATGCCGGTGAGCTGGCCCAGACCGAATTTTGCGGCGTACTCGTCCAGCTTGGCGATCCCCAGCCGGCGGCCCACGTCGAAGAAGAACACGTTGCAGGAGTCGGTGATGGCGTTTACCACGTTCTCCGTGCCGTGGCTGCCGGGATAGATCCAGCAGACGGGCTGAGGGCTGCTGTAATAGCGGTAGCGGCCGGTGCAGGTCACCGTGTCGCTGGTGGTGATGGTGCCCTCGGTGAGGGCGGCGGTGGAGGTGACCATCTTAAAGGTGGAGCCGGGGGCGTAGAGCCCCTGGGTGGCCCGGTTCAGCTGGGAGCGGTCAAACTCCGGGTAGGAGGCCATGGCCAACACCCCGCCGGACATGTCCAGCACTACGGCGGCGGCGCCGCCCTCCTCCTCCAGGCCAGACTCAAACTGCGCCAGCAGATCCTCCGCGGTAGTCTGGAGGGACATGTCCAGCGTCAGGGACACGCTGGCGCCCGCCCGGGGCGCCTTGTCGCCCTGCCAGGACTCGTCCTCGATGGCGCCGTCCTCGTTTTTCACGGTGACCTTTGTGCCGCTGGTGCCGTGGAGCCAGCGCTCAAAGGCCAGTTCTACCCCGCTGCGCCCCACGACGGAGTCCAGGGGATAGCCCAGGCCGGTGTAGTAGTCAGCCTCGTCCGGCTGGATGGCGCCCACTGTGCCCAGCACATGGGCGGCGTAGCCGGTGAGGGTGCGGCGGGTGATGTCGGTCTTGAACTCCACGCCGTCCAGCCCCCGCTCCTTCACCTTGGCGATGAAGCTGACGCCTACGTCGTCAGCAAACACATAGTTCAGGTAGACGATCTGGTACTGCCGGAGATAGACGGCGTACAGCACCCCGGCCATCTCCCGGTCGGCGGCGTCCGGCTTCTCCCCCTCTTTTATCAGGCCAAAGGTGCGGCACATGGCGGAGAACAGCTCCTCCGCCGGGGGCGGCTCCGCCGTGGCGGCGTCCTCCACCCAGCCGCAGGCCTCCGCCAGCCTGCCCAGGGAAGTGAGGCGGATCTCCTGCTCGCCGTCGTCGTTCTCCGCCTCATAGCGGAGGGCGGCATCGCCGGTGTACTGCCAGGGGGCGCTCCGGGAGATGGGCAGGGCCTCCGCCCACTGGACGCCCTCCTCCTTGCATAGCGCCAGCAGCTGGGCGATGATCTCGTTGCGGTCAGCGCCCATCTCGGCGGTGTTCAGCTCCACGTGACAGCTGGTGGTGTTGGCGGCCATCACCCGGCCGTAACGGTCGGTGATCTCACCTCTGGCGCTGTCCACCCGCTCCCGGGTGGTGGTAGTGCGGTGGATATTGGCGGGCAGATAGCTCTCGCCGTTGACGATCTGGAGCTGGAACAGCACCGCGAAAAAGCCCGCCAGGATCCCGCAGAACAGGCCCATCAGCACCCTGGTGCGTAGCCGGAGGCGCCTGGCCTCCTTTTCGGTTTTCTCCTCCTGCTGCCGCAGGAACGCAAAGGGATCATTCATGGGCAATCCTCCCGAAGTGGACGCAGCAGAACCGCTCCAGCCAATAGATCAGCGGCAGAAACACCAGCGACAGGCCCAGTTCCGGCAGCGCCACGCCCAGCAGCACCTTCAACGGGGCAACCCCCGCCAGCAGACGGCTGCCCACCTGCCACAGCTCCCAGATCACCAGGGTCACCGACGCGCAGATGGCATAGCCCCACCAGTCCCGGCGGAGCACATACTGCGCGATAAGGCCGGACAGCCAGCCCACCACGGCGCAGGTCAGGATACAGCCCGGGCCGTCGTGCCCCAGGCCGGTCATCACCAGCCCCGCCAGCGCCCCGTAGATCACGCCGAACCGGGAGCCCTCCAGCACGCCCCCCGCCACGGCCACCGCGGGCAGCAGCAGGGGCGTCGCCATGGGCATGGGCGCCAGGACATAGTAATCCAGCGCCGCGGCGAGCAGCAGCGCCGCGGCGTAGGTCAGCCACTGGATCACAACGTCCTGTCGGTTCATAGCGGCTCCTTACGTTACGAAATTCCCTGCACCAGCTCCCCGAACAGCGCCCAGGTGGAGCAGCCGGTGATCTTCACGTCCCTGAACTGCCCGATGAGGGACTTGTCCCCGTTGAGATGCACCAGCCGGTTCCCCGGTGTGCGGGCGTTCAGGTTGTTGCGGGGGTCGTCCCCCTCGCCGTCGATGAGGCAGCGGACGGTCCTGCCGATGTAGCTCTGGTGCTTCTCCAGGGAGATGCGGTTTTGCGCCTCCAGCAGCCGGTCGAAGTTCGCCTGCTTGTCCGTCCGGCTCATGGGGTCTGGCATCTCCGCCGCCGGGGTGCCCTTCCGGGGGGAGTAGATGAAGGTGAACAGCGCGTCGAAGCGCACCTCCTCAATGAGGGAAAGGGTGTCCTCAAACTCCTCGGTGGTCTCGCCGGGAAAGCCCACGATCACGTCGCTGGTGAGCACCACATCGGGGATGCGCTCCCGCAGGGCTTTTATCTTATCCAGATATTGCTCCCGGGTATACCGCCGGTTCATGGCGGCCAGCACCCTCGTGCTGCCGCTCTGGAAGGGCAGGTGGATCACCGGGGCCACCTTCTCGCAGTCCCGCATCACGTCGAAGAGGCGCTCGGTGGCGTCCTTGGGGTGAGAGGTCATGAACCGCAGCAGGAAGTCGCCGGGGATGGCGTTGGCCCGCTCCAGCAGGGCAGGAAAGTCTATATCCACCCCCAGATCTTTGCCGTAGGAGTTGACGTTCTGGCCCAGCAAGGTGATGTCCCTGTAGCCCTGCTCCGCCAGCTCCCGGATCTCATTCAGGATGACCTCCGGCTCCCGACTGCGCTCCCTCCCCCGCACATAGGGGACGATGCAGTAGGTGCAGAAGTTGTTGCAGCCGTACATGATGGACACCCAGGCCTTGATAGAGCCGGAGCGCCGCACCGGCAGCCCCTCGGCGATGGCGCCGGCAGACTGATCCCGGTCAAACACCCGGATATGGCGGAGATACACCCGGCGCAGCAGCTCGGGGAACTTCCACAGCGATTG
>CANQZJ010000071.1 GCA_947628315.1 uncultured Oscillospiraceae bacterium | reverse complement strand
AAGATCCGGCTGCTGCGGATGCTGGACGTGCCCATCGAGGAGATCAAACGGCTCAAGTCCGGGGAGCTGACCCTGGAGGACGCCATGGATCGGCACGTGATCCAGCTGGAGCGGCGCAAGGCCAGCCTGGCGGAGATGGCGGCCCTGTGCGCCTCCCTGAAAGAGGATCACGCGCGGCTGGACACCCTGGACGCCGACGGGGTGCTGGCCCGCATGGCCCAGAAAGAACAGGAGGGAACCAAGTTTGTGAATGTGAAAAAGACCGACAAGATCACCCGCTATGTGGCGCCCACGGTCATCGCCCTGCTGATGGTGGCGCTGATGGCGGCCCCCATCGGGGTGCTGGTGTGGGCCTGGACCACCTTCCCGGAGGGCGCGCCGCCCATTTGGGTGCCGCTCATCATCGGCGCCGTCCCGGTGCTGATCATCGTGGGAGTGCTGGCGGCCCTGTTCCAGCGCTTCCGGGAGATCGGCAGGGGCGAAGAGGACGAGGCAAGCAAATACTGAATTTTAGAGGAGGAAATGACCATGCTGCTGCTCAATATTGACTATATCCCCGGCTCTGATAGGGAAATTGAGGCTCTTGGCGTCGTAAAGGGCGCTACCGTCCAGTGCAAGCACTTCGGCAAGGACTTCATGGCGGGCATGAAGACCCTGGTGGGCGGCGAGGTGGTGGGCTACACCGAGATGCTCACCGAGGCCCGGCAGATCGCCACCAAGCGGATGGTGGACGAGGCCGAGGCCCTGGGGGCCGACGCCATTTTGAACATCCGGTACGGCTCGTCGTCGGTGATGCAGGGGGCCGCTGAGGTGGTGGCCTACGGCACCGCCGTCAAGTACAAGTGACCCGGTGGGGATGTGACCGGACATGAAACGGTATCGAGCAAAAGGCCCCCTGGCCTTCATCCTGGCGGGGATCCTGGTGGCCGCGGTAATCATCGTGTCGGTGGTCTTCGGCACCGGGCGGTCCTCCGTCCGAATAGGCTATGTGGGACACAGCGGCCGGCAGAGCTGGTCGGCCAGCTACGCCATGCTCACCGGCAGGGAGCGGCACACCCTCCACCCGAAGGGGGACGCCCTCCACGTAGAGGTGGAGACCCGGTCCGGCGACCTCTCCATGGAGATGGAGGACGGGGCGGGAAACGTGATCTTCTCCGAGAGCGATATCCAGACGTCGTCCTTCAACGTGGAGGTATCCGGCAAGACCGTGATCACCGTCCGGGCGGAGGGCCACAGGGGCGGATTTGAGATCACCGGCTGAGTTCCAGAACGAGCAGAGGCCCCGGCCTCTCCCTTGACAGGGGAGGGGCCGGGGCCTTATAATTTGGGCGATAACGCACGAAAGGGGGGCGGCAAGATGGCGGAGAAGGTCTTGGTGGCCATGAGCGGCGGGGTGGACTCCAGCGTGGCGGCGTGGCTGCTGAAAGAGCAGGGCTGCGACTGCGTGGGCGTCACAATGAAGCTGTTCGGCAACGAGGACATCGGCCTGGACAAGGGCCACCCCTGCTGCACCCTGGACGACGTGGAGGACGCCAAGGCGGTGTGTCACCGGCTGGGCATCCCCCACTACACCTTCAACTTCATGGACGACTTCGAGGAGAAGGTCATCCAAAAGTTCATCCGCAGCTATCAGAGCGGTGAGACGCCCAACCCCTGCATCGACTGCAACCGCTACCTGAAATTCGAGCGGCTGTACCGGAGGGCGCGGGAGCTGGGGTGCGCCTATATCGCCACGGGGCACTACGCCAGGATCATTCAACAGGACGGGCGGTGGCTGCTCCAAAAGGCCGCCGATCTCAGCCGTGACCAGAGCTATGTGCTGTACGCCATGACCCAGGATCAGCTGGCCCACACCCTGTTCCCCCTGGGCGGCCTGACGAAAGCCGAGGCCCGGGAGATGGCGGAGGCCCAGGGCTTCGTCAACGCCCGCAAGCACGACAGCCAGGACATCTGCTTCGTCCCCGACGGCGACTACCTCTCCTTTATCGAGCGTCACACGGGGGAGAAGAGCGCCCCCGGCGACCTCATCGACCGGGAGGGCAACGTGCTGGGCACCCATCGCGGCGCGGCGGGGTACACCATCGGCCAGCGCCGCGGATTGGGCGTGCCCGCCGGGGAGCGGGTGTACGTCTGCGCCAAGGATATGGCGGCCAACACGGTGACCCTGGGCCCGGAGAGCGCCCTTTACAGCTCCGGATGCGCGGCGGAGGACTGGAACTGGATGGCCCTGCCGCCCGAGGGGCCCTTCGAGGCGGAGGTCAAGACCCGGTATCGCATGAAGGAGCAGCCGGTGACCGTCACCGCGGACGGCGAGCGGGTGATCCTCCGATTCCACGAGCCCCAGAGAGCCGTCACCGCCGGACAGGCGGCCGTCCTTTACAGGAACGGCGTGGTGCTGGGCGGAGGCACCATCAAAGAGATCATATGAACAAAAGAAACGTCCCCCTCCGGTGCGGAGAGGGACGTTTTCCATTGTGGATCTACGCCTTGGGCTCCTGGGATCCCTCGGGAGCAGGCGCCTCCGGCGGGGCGGAGGGGCTGTCCTCTGGGTGTCCGGCGTCGAACTCCGCCAGCATCTCGCCGCTGCCGTGCCGGACGAGGCCGAAGCGGATCAGCCGGCGGGCGATGTCGTAGATGACGGCGAACAGGGGCACGCCCACGATCATGCCCAGGATGCCCCACAGCCCGCCGAACAGCAGGATGGAAAACAGCACCCAGAAGCTGGAGAGACCGGTGGTGTTGCCCAGGATCTTCGGGCCGATGAGGTTGCCGTCCACCTGCTGCAGAATCACGATGAAGATGAGGAAGTACACACAGTGCATGGGGCTTTCCAGCAGGAGCAGCAGGGCGGAGGGAATAGCGCCGATGAAGGGGCCGAAGAAGGGGATGATGTTGGTGACCCCCACCACCACGCTGATGAGGGCGGCGGACTCAAAGCCCATCAGGGAGGTGGCGGCGAAGCAGATGATCCCGATGATGGCCGAGTCCACCAGCTTGCCCAGCAGGAAGCCGTTGAACATCTTGTCGGCGTAGTGGAACTCGTCCTCGATGAGGGCGGCGGCCCGGCGGGGGAACACCCCGTAGAGAACCATTTTGGCCTGGACGGCGAACAGCTTCCGGCTGGCCAGGAAGTAGATGGAGATCAGGATGCCCAGGAACAGGTTTTTCAGCACCGAGAAGAAGGCCGCCAGCTGGGTGGTGATCTGGGTGATGAGGGTGTTCACCGTGGGCATCAGGCCGGTGGTCATCCACTCGTTGAATTTGTTCACCGCGGCGGAGTACACCGAATCCCAGAGAGACTGGAGCTGGGGCTGATCCTCCAGCACCCTGTGGAGCCAGCGGTTGGCGTTGGCCAGCTGGCCGGGGATGGCGTTGGCGATGGCCACGATGCTGTCCCACACCTGGGGGATGACCAGCATCACCAATGCCCAGATGATGAGCAACGCCAGCGCCAGGGCCAGCACGATGGCGGCGGCGGAGCGAAGGCCCTTCTTCTCCGCCAGGGGCGGGATCCTGGCCAGCAGGGCCTCCAGCCGGTTGCAGAGGGGGGAGAGCACGTAGGCGATGACGGCCCCGTAGAGGAAGGGGGTCAGGATGCCCACCACTACGGCCAGGTATCGGGACAGCTCGGGCAGGCGGAACAGCAGAAAGAAGAGCAGCAGGCCCACCGCGATGACCGCAATGATGGTGACCCCCAGCTTGATGTATTTTTTGTTGTCAGGATCCTTCAAGGAGACCGCCTCCCCGGTGAGATGGGAACTTACCACAATAATAGCCAACTGCCGCGGAAATGTCAAGTTTTGGCGGAAAAATCACCCACGCCGCAGATCCAGCTTCAGGGCGATGACGGTGCGGTCGTCCCCGCCGCCGGCGCGCTTGCTGCTCTCGGCGAGCACCTGGGCGGCAAGATCCTGGGGGGAGAGGCCGTCGAACTCCGCCAGCAGGGAGCGGAGCCACAGATCGTCCCTGCCGGAGGTGACGCCGTCGGTGACCAGCAGCACGCAGTCCCCGGCGGCCAGCTCCACGGTGAAGACGTCCGCCGCCCCCCCGGCCAGTCCCGCGGGGAGGGCGTCCCCGGTGAGGCGTTCCACCTGGGCGCCCCGGCGGAGGTAGGTGGGGGCGGCCCCCAGCTTGTACACCGCGCCCTTGCCGGTGAACAGGTTGAGCCGCAGCAGGTCGATGGTAGTGAACCCGCCGCCGGACTCCCCACGGAGGGCCAGCGCCTCCCCCACGGTCTTGAGGGCCTCCTCCGGCGGAAGGCCCGCCCGGATGAATTTCTCCAGCAGGGAGAGGGCGCACTCGCTGTCGGTGCGGGCGGCGGCCCCGCTGCCCATGCCGTCGCACAGCAGGAAATTCAATACGCCGGAGTCGTCCTTGAACCACATCCCCGCGTCGCCGCTCACCGGGGTGCCGTCCCGATCCGCCGCGGCGGCCCCGGCGACCACCATCAGCGGCTCCCGCTGGGACAGGCGGACGGAGCCCTTGCCCCCCTCGCCGGGGCGGAGGGGGCAGCCCACCACCGCGCTGAGCTGGGCAACGGCGTCGTCATCGGCCAGCCGCTCCGCGCCGTCGCCGTCCACCTCGATCTGCAGATGGCCGTACTGGTCGGCATACACCGCGCACCGTCCCTCCAGCCCCAGGGAGGCCATGAACTGCTTCACCCGCCGCTGGCGGCGCACGTCGATGGCGGGCTCTTTCGCCAGCTCCACCGCCGCCCGGTCCAGCACCGCCGCCAGCTGTCCGTACTGGGCGCAGACGGCGGCCCGGCTCTCCCGCACCCGGCTGTCGTACCGCCGGCGCTGGAGCAGGGCGGACAGCTCGCTGTTGACGGCCAGGAGGAAGGCGTCCAGCCGGACGCACCGGCGGGAGAAGTGGGCGGGGAAGTCCTCCGGCAGGCCCTCGCCGCGATCCAGCATGGCGGGGAGGGCGTCTGCCAGGGCGTTGCGGGTGGTCTGGTACTCCAGGTGCCAGCACCGCTCCCGCTGGCGGCACTTGACGCACACCTGGTCGGCGGCCCGGTCGAACAGGCGCATGGCCTCCCCGTCGGCGGGGACGTCCTCCCGCCGGAAGGCGGAGCGCAGGGTGCCGGACACCGCCCGGAAGGCGGAGGCCGTCTGCCCCAGCTGCCAGGCGGCGAATCTGCGGGCGTGGGCGTCCTCCTCCGCGGGGGCCTCCTGGATCGCCAGGGCGGAGAACCGGCGGAGGAGCTTGTCCGGCAGCAGCAGGAACACCGCCACCCCCACCGCCAGTTCCCGGAGGGCGGGGAAGCCGGCGCCCCCCTGCCACGTCCAGAAGATGGCCGCCGCCCCGCCCACCAGATAGGAGGCCGCGCACAGCAGGCGGTTCTGCTTGGTGAACAGGCCGGCAAACAGGCCGGGGAAGGCATAGATCAATGTGTAGTAGGGGGACGTGCCCGCCGTGAAATCCATGGCGAGGCCGGTGGCCACCCCGGCGGCGGCCCCCACGCCCACGCCCCCCTTCCAGGCGCAGAGCAGGGTGGCGGCGGCGCACAGCACCCGGCCCAGGGAGTGACCCGCCACCTGGATCCGCGCCAAAGTCATGGCGACGGTGACCGCCAGCAGAAGCACCCCCGCCGTCTGTGGGACGGAGAGGCCGTCCTGCCCCCGGCGGGTCTCCCACACGTCGAAGGCCAGCCGGTAGAGGTACACCGCCCCCGCCGTCAGCACCACCTCGGTGAGGAAGCCCACCCGGGCGGCGGTGTTCCAGCCCAGGGCGGACTGGTAGACGAATCCCACCAGACCGTTCAGCAGCGCCGCCACCGCCGGCATGAACCAGCTCTTGTGGTAGATGCGGAACTCCCCCAGCGCCAGGGAGATGGCGTACACCATCATGGAGGCGGCCACATACCGCAGCCCTTCCACCACGCCCCGAAACGATAAGTACCCCAAAATCGCCCCCAGCAGGGCGGCGATGCCCTCCGCGCCGGCCCCGCTGATCCCCACCAGCGCCAGGGCGAACAGGGCGTGGCCGCCCAGCAGCTCCGCCCCCGCCAGCACGGCGGCCAGCAGGAACCGCACCCCGCAGTCGCTGAGGCGGAGCGCCACAGAGGCGGGCAGCCGCCGGGCGGGCTTGTCCCCCATGGTGTTTTCCTTTGTCAACATGGTGATCCCTCCACATCATCCGGTATTTCCCACATTATAGGACAGGCCGCCGGAGAAGCGCGTCGGAACCTGTCTTGCCCCCGGGGGAAAAGTGTGATAAAATGCGTGGGACAAAAAGGAGGCCGCCATGAAGATCGGAAACGTGGAACTGAATACCCGGGTGGCCTTGGCCCCCATGGCGGGCACCACCGACCTGGCCTTCCGCGCGGTGTGCCGGGAGCTGTCCGGCTGCTACACCGTCACCGAGATGGTGAGCGTGATGGGGCTGTGCTACGGCGACAAAAAGACCACCTCGCTGCTGAAGCTGGGGGAGGGGGAGCGCCCCGCCGCGGTGCAGATCTTCGGCTCCAGGGAGGACTTCGTGGAGCGGGGCGCGGCGCTGGCGCTGGAGCAGTCCGGCGCGGACATTCTGGACATCAACATGGGCTGCCCCATGCCCAAGGAGGTCAGGGAGGGCAACGGCGCCGCCCTCATGCGCGACCCGGAGAAGGCGGCGCGGATCGCGAAGGCCGCCATTCGCGGCGCGGCGGGGAAGCCCGTCACGGTGAAGTTCCGGCTGGGCTGGGACAGCGGCTCCATCAACTGTGTGGAGTTCGCCAGACGCATGGAGGACGCCGGGGTGTCGGCGGTGGCCGTCCACGGCCGGACGCGGGCACAGCTGTACCGTCCCGCCGCCAACTGGGACTATATCCGGCAGGTGAAGGAGGCGGTGTCCGTCCCGGTCATCGCCAACGGAGACGTGTTCACGCCGAGAGACGCGGTGCGTATCCTCAACATCACCGGGGCGGACATGGTGATGGTGGGCCGGGGCGCCCAGGGCAACCCCTGGCTGCTCCGGCAGTGCGCCGCGGCGCTGGAGGGGCGGGACATCCCCCCGCTGCCCCCGCTGGCAGAGCGGTGCGGGGTCATCGCCCGCCAGTTCGAGCTGATCCGGGCCCAGAAGGGCGAGCGGGTGGCCTGCCTGGAGATGCGCAAGCAATATATGTGGTACCTCCGGGGGGTGGCGTACGCCGCCTACTGGAAGGAGCAGATCTGCAAAATGGAGACGGCGGAGGATTTTTACAGGATCACCGACGGCGTCAAACGTGATCTGGCGTGAGGCAGAAAATTCTCCGTCAAAATTGTCAAATAACCGTTGCCAAACGGGTTGCTTTATTGTATAATTGCGGGTAGCAGTGTTTTGAGCCTGACCCGGCTCTGACCAATTCGTAAGGAGAGGAACAAACTATGAGCTATTCTGTTGACAAGATCCGCAACGTCGCCCTGCTGGGCCACAGCGGCAGCGGCAAGACCACCCTGGCCGAGAGCCTGCTGTTCATCACCGGCGCCATCGACCGCATGGGCAAGACCCCCGACGGCAACACCACCTGCGACTACGACCCCGAGGAGGTCAAGCGCCAGATATCCATCTCCCTGGCCGTGGCTCCCGTGGAATATAACGGCTGCAAGATCAACGTGCTGGACGCCCCCGGCGCCTTCGACTTCGCCGGCGAGGTGGCCGAGGCCCTGTGCGCCGCCGACGCGGCCATCCTGGTCTGCTCCGCCAAGGACGGCGTGTCCGTGGGCCTGGAGAAGGCGTGGAGGTACTGCGAGGAGCGCAAGCTGCCCCGGCTGATCTACGTGTCCAAGACCGACGAGGAGAACGCCGACTTCGCCGCCACCCTGGAGGCCCTCCGGGCCCGGTTCGGCAACTCCATCGCCCCCGTGGCCGCCCCCGCCCCCGACGGCAAGACCGTGGTGGATCTGGTGGTGAACAAGGCCTATGAGATGGGCAAGGGCAAGCGGGTGGAGAAGGCCGTCCCCGGCGACATGGCCGACGAGGTGGAGACCCTCCGTGCCGAGCTGATGGAGGCCGCCGCCGGCACCGACGAGGAGCTGATGGAGAAGTTCTTCGACGCCATGGAGCTGTCCTCTGAGGACACCGCCAAGGGCGTGGCCATCGGCGTGCGGGACTGCAGCCTGGTTCCTGTCCTGTGCGGCTCCGCCATCACCGGCCTGGGCAGCGCCATGCTGCTGGACAACATCATCGCCCTGGCCCCCAACCCCGCCGACGGCAAAGCCCCCGAAGCTGTGGAGGGCGAGGCCAAAATCGATCCCAAGGGCGCGCCGCTGGCCTTCGTGTTCAAGACCGTGGCCGACCAGTACGGCAAGTACACCCTCATCAAGGCCATCTCCGGCACCATCACCTCCGACCTGACGCTGTATAACCCCCGCACCAACTCCAACGAAAAGCTGGGCCGTCTCTACACCATGCGGGGCAAGAAGACCGAAGAGGTCAAGGAGATCCCCTGCGGCGACATCGGCGCCATCGGCAAGATGGACAAGGTTAAGACCGGCGACACCCTGTGCGCCGTGGGCAGCAACGTTGTGCTGAAGGGCGTACCCTTCGCCGAGCCCAACTACTCCGTGGCCATCAGCCCCAAGACCCGCGGCCAGGACGACAAGGTGGCCCAGGGCCTCTACCGCCTCAACGACGAGGATCCCTCCTTCAACCTGGTCAACAACGCCGAGACCCACCAGATGGTGCTCACCGGCGCCGGCGACATCCAGATGGACGTGCTGGTGTCCAAGCTCAAGAGCCGCTTCAACGTGGAGGCCGAGCTGGGCGAGACCCGTGTGGCCTACCGCGAGAAGATCCGCAAGACCGTGTCCAAGCAGGGCCGCCACAAGAAGCAGACCGGCGGCAGCGGCCAGTTCGGCGACGTGTGGGTCCGCTTCGAGCCCAACCCCGAGGAGGAGGAGATGGTCTTCGCCGAGGAGGTCTTCGGCGGCTCCGTGCCCAAGAACTTCTTCCCGGCAGTTGAGAAGGGCCTGCGCGAGGCCTGCGTCCACGGGCCTCTGGCTGGCTACCCCGTGGTAAACCTGAAGACCGTGCTGTACGACGGATCCTATCACCCCGTGGACTCCTCGGAAATCGCCTTCAAGACCGCCGCCCAGCTGGCCTACAAGGCCGCCATGCCCGAGGCCAACCCCGTGCTGCTGGAGCCCATCGGCGAGCTGAAGGTGACCATCCCCGACAACTACATGGGCGACGTGATGGGCGACATCACCAAGCGCCGGGGCCGCGTGATGGGCATGAACCCCACCGGCAGCGGCGAGCAGGTGCTGGAGGCCGAGGTGCCCATGGCGGAGATGACCTCCTACGCCATCGACCTGCGGGCCATGACCCAGTCCCGGGGCTCCTTCACCTTCCACTTCGTGCGGTATGAGGACTGCCCCCCCGCCGCTCAGGAGAAGGCCATCGCCGCGGCGAAGGCCATGCAGGAGGAATAACTCCAAATATGCGAAACTCCCCGTCCGCAAGGACGGGGAGTTTTTGTGTCAACTTCCGAAGAGGAACCGCACCGCCCAGGCGGCGGCCAGAAATCCCGCCGCGTCGGCGCACAGGGCGGCGGGGACGGCGTAGCGGGTCTTGCCGATCTTCGCCGCGCCGAAGTACACCGCGATGGTGTAGAACGTGGTCTCGGTGGAGCCCAGCATCACCGCCGCCGTCCGGCCAATGAGGGAGTCCGGGCCGTAGGTCTGGATCAGCTCCGCGCCCACCCCCAGGGCGGCGGAGCCGCTCACCGGGCGCACCAGCAGGAGCGATATGGTCTCCGGCGGGATGCCGACGGCCGTCAGGGCAGGGGAGAGGGCCTGCCCCAGCAGCTCCAGCGCCCCGGAGGCCCGGAGCATATACACCGCCGTCAGCAGGCCGATCAGCGGCGGCATGATGCTGAGGGACACTTTTAAGCCTGTGCGGGCGCCGTCGGTGAGGGCGCTCCACACGTCCACCCGGCGGATCAGCGCCGTCACCGCCACCGCCAGCATCAGGCAGGGCACCAGCATGGTGAAGAACAGATCCATGCCCTCACCTCCAGACCCGGGCGAACAGTTTGGCCGCCGTAATGCCCACCGCGACCGATATGACGGACGCCAGCCACACCGCCGGGAGGATGTCGAAGGGGTCGGCGCTGCCCGCCGCCGCCCGGATGCCCGCCACCGTGGTGGGGATCAGCTGGAGGGAGGCGGTGTTGCACACCACCAGCATACACAGCCCGTCGGAGGCGATGCCGCCGGAGCCCTCCGCCATGAGCCGGGCGGCTTCCAGGCCCAGGGGGGTGGAAGCGTTGCCCAGCCCCAGCAGATTGGCGGACAGGTTGGCGCTTACCGCGTCCATCACCCGCTGATTCCCGGCGTAGCCGGGGTAGAGGCGGCGCAGGACAGGGCGGAGCAGTCGGGAGAGGGCGTCGGCGACGCCGCACCGCCGCATGACCTCCATCACCCCCGTCCACAGGCACATGACGCCCATCATGGAGAGAGACAGCTCCACCCCGGCGGCCGCGCCGTCCAGAGCGCCCTTGGCCACCGCGGGGCCGTTGCCGGTGGCCAGACCGCAGATCACCGCCGCCGCCACCATCACCGTCCAGATCACCGACATCGCCATGGAACCACTCCTTTTCATACCTGGAGAAAAACCTGTCCCAGCATATGAGGAGCGCGTCTGCATTATAACGGCGGCCTGACGGCCTGGAGGGCGTGTTCGACAAATTCCATGTTATTTACACATTTTTCACATATTTGGCATTGACAAAATTATACGGTATGTTATACTGATGATGGTTAGAAGTGGAAGTGTCAACTTATACAAGGAGGAAGCGAGTATGAAAGCCACCGGCATCGTGCGCAAAGTGGATGAGCTGGGCCGTATCGTCCTGCCCATCGAGCTCCGCCGGACTCTGGACATCGCGGAGCGTGACCCGTTGGAGATCTATGTGGACGGATCTTC
>CANQZJ010000070.1 GCA_947628315.1 uncultured Oscillospiraceae bacterium | reverse complement strand
AGCGTTCTTCGATCCATCCAATGTCCTCCTCCCGGCGAAAGATTTTCACATCAACTCTGTCATTATACTATTGCGTCAGGGAAAAAGCAAGAGCGGGACGGCGTACCGTCCCGCTCGCTGTATCTCAGATCAGCCGCTCCATGATCCACACTGGCTGGGACTTCTCCCCCAGAAGGTTGTCCTGCCGCAGATCGGTGAAGCCCAGGGCCGTCCAGAAGGCGTGGCCGTCTGGATTGGTGAGCAGGCAGGCCAGCCGCACCCGGTCAAAGCCGGCCTCCTTCGCCGCCGCCAGCAGGGCGTTGACGACGGCCCGGCCGTGCCCCTGCCGCCGCAGGGCGGGGTCCAGCACAAGCAGCCCGATATGCAGCGTCCTGGGCCGGGGATACCCCTCCACCACATCCAGCACGGCCCGGGGGGCGCCGTCCTGCCACAGGGCCAGGAAGTGCTTCTGGGCGGGGGCGCATTTGGGGGGCAGATCGGCCATGTCCTGCCGCAGGCTGTCCGCCGACACCGTCCAGCCCCCCAGGGCGAAGAAGTCGGCGCACCGCTCCTCCAGGGCCAGCACGGCCCCAAAGTCCTCCTCCGTAACGGGCCGGATCTCCCAACCCTCCAGCCGGGCGGCCAGGCCCTCGGCCACGGGCACGTCGGGCAGGGGGCCCTTGGTGCCCACGCACCGGTTGATGGGCGTGCCCATGGCGTGGAATTTCTCCTCGTAGTCGGTCATAACGCCCCGGATCCCGTGCCCGTGCAGATCCCGGGTCACCTCGGACAGCCGGAACCCCGCCTTGGGAAACTGGAACAGCGACCACTCGAACAGCGCCCGGTTGTCGGTCTTGAAGTGGATCTGGCCGCCGTCCTTCAACACCTCCCGGTACCCCCGGAGGAAGTTCTGGTGGGTGAGCCGCCGGGGGGCGTGCTTCACCGAGGGCCACGGGTCGCAGAAATTGATGTAGATGAGATCCACCTCGTCCGGGGCGAAGCAGTCGGACAGGGCCGCCGCGTCCCCGTCGATGAAGAACACATTGGTCAGCCCCATGTCCCGGCACCGCTCCATGGCGATGACCATGGCGTCGGGCACCCGCTCGACGGCCACATACAAGTCCTCCGGATGGGCGGCGGCGGTCTCGGCGGTGAAGCGCCCCTTGCCGCAGCCCAGCTCCAGCCGGAGCAGACGGGCGCCGGGCTTCAGCTCCCGCCATTTCCCCCTTTGGGCGCCGGGGTCTTTGACCCAGAGGGCGGCGCAGGCCTCCATCCGGGGAATCAGGTTTTTCTTTTTGCGCATCCGCATGGTATCACCTCACGGGTGGAATGACTGCAATCAAGGTATCACATTGTGGAAAAACAGTCAAGGGAAAGGGTCAGGAACGCCCCGCTCCGCCCCGAGTTTCCTGATTGCACAAAAAACATGGGAAAAATTTTTTGCAATTTTACAATCTGCGACTTGCAAAATCGTCGGGCCTGATGTAGAATACGGTATCACTCTAAGCACCCACTTTCAACGAAGAAAGGATTTGACAAAGATGTCTATTCAAAACAAGTATCTGCTGTCCGTGCTGGACGGGCTGAAGGAGCGCAACGCCCATGAGCCCGAGTTCCTCCAGGCCGTCACCGAGGTTCTGGAGTCCCTGGAGCCGGTGATCGACGCCGATCCCCGCTACGAGGAACAGAACATCATCGGCCGCATCGTGGAGCCCGAGCGGGTCATCATGTTCCGTGTCCCCTGGGTGGACGACAACGGCAAGGTGCAGGTGAACCGCGGCTACCGCGTGCAGTTCAACTCCGCCATCGGCCCCTATAAGGGCGGCCTGCGTCTGCATCCCACGGTCAACCTGTCCGTCATCAAGTTCCTGGGCTTCGAGCAGATCTTCAAGAACTCCCTGACCACTCTCCCCATGGGCGGCGGCAAGGGCGGCTCCGACTTCGACCCCAAGGGCAAGTCCGACAACGAGATCATGCGTTTCTGCCAGTCCTTCATGACCGAGTTGAGCAAGCACATCGGCGCTGACACCGACGTGCCCGCCGGCGACATCGGCGTGGGCGGCCGCGAGATCGGCTATATGTTCGGCCAGTACAAGCGCCTGCGCAACGAGTTCACCGGCGTCCTCACCGGCAAGGGCCTGTCCTACGGCGGCTCCCTGGCCCGCACCGAGGCCACCGGCTACGGCCTGTGCTACTTCACCAACGCCTATCTGGCCGCCAACGGCCAGTCCTTCCAGGGCAAGAAGGTCGTCGTCTCCGGCTCCGGCAACGTGGCCATCTACGCCAACCAGAAGGCCACCCAGCTGGGCGCCAAGGTCATCGCCATGTCCGACTCCAACGGCTACATCGTGGACGAGAACGGCATCGACTACAAGGTGATCCAGGTCATCAAGGAGCAGAAGCGGGACCGCATCAAGACCTATCTGGACTACGTCCCCACCGCTAAGTACGTGGAGGGCTGCAAGGGCATCTGGACCGTCCCCTGCGACATCGCCCTGCCCTGCGCCACCCAGAACGAGATCGACGGCGAGTCCGCCAAGGCCCTGATCGCCAACGGCGTCATCGGCGTGTTCGAGGGCGCCAACATGCCCTCCACCCCCGAGGCCATCAACGCCTATCTGGAGGCCGGCATCATGTACGGCCCCGCCAAGGCCGCCAACGCCGGCGGCGTGGCCACCTCCGGCCTGGAGATGAGCCAGAACTCCGAGCGCCTGAGCTGGACGTTCGAAGAGGTGGACGCCAAGCTGAAGGGCATCATGGAGGGCATTTACGCCGCCTGCGCCGCCGCCGCCGAGAAGTACGGCATGAAGGGCAACATCATGGCCGGCGCCAACATCGCGGGCTTCCTCAAGGTGGCCGACGCCATGCTGTGGCAGGGCATCTCCTACTGATTTCGTCCTCGTCGGCCACCTGGAGCCCCGTAGATCAAACCTCATATCGCCAAACTCCCCCGCCGCCGGCGGGGGAGTTTTTTCATATGGGAGAAAACCCTCAGTCACCGCCTCCGGCGCTGACAGCTCCCTTTGCGAAGGGAGCCTTGGTACTTCTACCGTACCAGTTGCGTACAACGCACCAAGCCTCCTTTCGCAAAAGGAGGTGGCAGCCGCGCAGCGGCTGACGGAAGATTTTCTCCGCCCTTAAAGCCGGCAAGGAATTTTTTCGGCAAAAATGTAAAATGTGCTTGACATCAAATGTAAAGTTTGCTATACTTCAATCGTAAAGCAAGCTTTACTTTCTCTCAAAGGAGCTGGTGACATGGAAAACCGCATCGCCGCCCTGCGGAAGGAGCGGCGCATCTCCCAGGCGGAGCTGGCCGACGCGGTGGATGTGACCCGCCAGACCATCATTTCCCTGGAGTCCGGGCGGTACAACGCCTCCCTCCTGCTGGCCCACCGCATCGCGGCCTACTTCGGCCTGACCATCGAGGACGTATTTCTGTTTGAGGAGGAATCGAAATGTTAGTGAACCTGCTGAACGGCCCCGATTACAATAGATCCCTGCGCCGCCGTCTGTGGCTGGGCGCCGCCCTTCTGCTGATCGGGCTGGCCGGCTTCGCCTGCTGGTTCTTAGTAGTCCCCGGCAGCGGTCTGGACGACCACGCCCGGGGCTTCTACCTGGGGGCGGCCACCGGCGTCACCCTCGGGGCGGTGATCCTGCTGGCCCGCGCCGCCTGGCTGTTGACCCATCCCGCCGCCCGGAAAAGGGCCCAAATCGAGGACACCGACGAGCGGGAAGTCCACATCACCCGCACCGCCGCCCAGTTCGCCGGGCTGTTCACCTTCGTGGTGACCGTGGCCCTGCTGTTCTGGGCCGTGGCCGCGCCCCTGCCCGCCTTCAAGCTCCTGTTCGGCCTGATGCTGTGCTACGGCCTGTCTTTCGTGTTCGCCCGGGCGTACCTGTCCAAAAAGCTGTGAGCGCCCGGTATCTGACGCTGGCCGTCACGCCTGATCTGGCCGGCCGGGAGGTGGACTTTCTCCTCCGCAAAACGCTGGGCCTGTCCGGCACCGTCCTCCGCCGGGTGAAATGGCTGGAGGACGGCGTCACCCTGGACGGCCAGCGGGTCGCCGTCCGGGCCAGGGTAAAGGAGGGCCAGACGCTGTCCGTCCGCCTCACCGTGCCGGAGCTGACGTCGGGAGTCGTCCCCGCGGAGGGCCCGCTGGATGTCGTATATGAGGACGGCGACGTCGTGGTCATCGACAAGCGCCCCGGCGTCTTAGTCCACCCCGGCCACGGCCATTTCGACGACACCGTGGGGAACTTCCTGATGTTCCACTATCGACAGACCGGCGACGAGTCCGACTTCCACCCCGTCCACCGGCTGGACAAGGGCACATCGGGGCTGCTGGTGGTGGCCAAGCACCCCCACGCCCAGGAGAAGCTGAAAGCCCAGCTCCACACCGGGGACTTCCGCCGGGTCTACCTGGCGGTGTGCGACGGCTGCCCGGAGCGGCCCGAGGGGATCATCGACGCCCCCATCGGCATGGCGGAGGGCTCCATCGTGGCGCGGTGCGTCCGCCCGGACGGCCTCCCCGCCCGGACGAAATACAAGGTGCTGGCCCCCGGCCCCCGCTCTCTGGTGGAGCTGGAACTGGAGACAGGCCGCACCCACCAGATCCGCGTCCACATGGCTTACCTCGGCTGCCCGCTGACCGGGGACTTCCTCTACGGCACGGAGGACAAGTCCCTGATCGCCCGCCCCGCCCTCCACTCGGCGCGGCTGGAGCTGACCCACCCCGTCACCGGGGCGCGGCTGGCCTTTGAGTCCCCTCTGCCCGGCGATATGAAAAATCTGATATGAACCGCCAGCCGCCGCCGGAGACCGGCGGCGGTTCTTTTTGCGCCTCCCGCCGCATAGATTTCAGGGAGGTGAATCCCAATGAAAAAGGCTCGGACAACCCATCCCATCCGAAAGGGCATCCGCCGGGGGCTGGCGGTGTTTTTCGCGGTCATCGCCCTGTGGCTGGCGTGGCTCACCGGCGACCCCGCCGCCGCCCTGGACGAGCTGATCTCCCTGGCGGACAACGCCGAGGTGGGCGCCTCCCTGCTGGCGGCGGAGCTGGGCTCGGCCCCCGACGGCCGGGGTCTCTCCGCCCTGGATCGGCTGGTGCTGGGGCAGTCCCCCCTGCTCAGCGGAGTGCTGTCCGCCCCGGGCCCCACATCCACCCCCGAGCCCACGCCCTCCCCCGCGCCCACGGCGACGCCGGCCCCCTCCGCCGTCCCCTCCTCCACCCCGGAGCCCAACAGCGAGGACGACGGCGTCGATCTGCCCGAGACCACCACCGCGCCGGACGACATCATCCCCCAGACGCTGAAGGCGGGCACATCGTCCCAATACTTCAACGTGGGCAACGTCTCCGTCTACAACCGCACCGACTACTCCACCGTCGATATCGCGTCCCTGCTGGAGGATCCCCCGCGGCTCACCAGGCGGGATGAGCCGCAGATCCTGATCTACCACTCCCACGCCACCGAGTCCTACACCATGGACGGCGCCGACGTCTACAAGGCCAGCGGCGACTGCCGCACCCTGGACACCAATTACAACATGGTTCGGGTGGGCAACGAGATGAAGGCGGTGCTGGAGGCCGCCGGCTTCCAGGTCATCCACGACGAGACGCTGTACGACTACCCCAGCTATAACGACGCCTACGACCGCTCCGCCGAGGGGGTGCAGCACTGGCTGGAGGAGTACCCCTCCCTGGTGCTGATCCTGGACGTCCACCGGGACGCCCTGGTGGCCAACGACGGCACCATCTACAAGACGGTGGCGGGCACCGTGGACAACTGCGCCCAGGTGATGATGGTCATGGGCTCCGACAGCAGCGGCGCGGCCCACCCCAACTGGAAGGTAAACCTGTCCCTGGCCCTCGCCATCCAGAAGGGGCTGACGGACAAATGGGCCACCCTGGCCCGCCCCATCGTGCTGCGCCCCACCCGGTTCAACCAATTCCTGTCCACCGGCATGGTGCTGGTGGAGGTGGGCACCCACGGCAACACCCTTCAAGAGGCGCTCACCGCCGCCCGGCTGTACGCCCGCACCCTGGTGGAGCTGTTCGATCAGGCATGAAAAGGGCCGCCTGTCTTTCGACAGGCGGCCCTTTCTGCTGTTTTGAAATCTTACATTTGAAACCGCGGGGCTCAGATCCAGAACCGCCAGGGCAGCAGGGCGTCCTCCCCGGCGTAGTCCACCCCGATCCGGGGGCCGGTATGGATGGCAGGCGGGCCCCCGTCCCCGGGCGGGCCGTCCAGGCCGATCTCCGCCAGGGAGGCACAGACCTCCAGCTCCGGGGAACCCCAGGGCAGGGCGTTGAGCCGCCGGTCGATGTTGAGGCCGGCGCACACCTTGCCGGGGCCGTCCAGAAAGTGCTTTTTCTGCCGGGGGGACAGTTCCTCCGCCTTGCAATGGAAGCGGTTTTCTGCTATGATGTCAAGGCCGCACCGGGGCTCAACCCCCCGGATGAGCACCGCCGCCGGCTCGCCCTCCTCCTCGGTCACCAGATTGAGGCAGTGGTACATGCCGTAGATGAGATAGACGTAAGCGGTCCCCGGCGGGGCGAACAGGGGCTCGGTGCGCTTTGTGCGGCGGTAATGGTAGGCGTGGCAGGCCCGATCCATCCGGCCGATATACGCCTCCGTCTCGGTGACGCGGGCGGCCAGGACAAGCCCGTCGTACCGGCGGATCAGGTATTTGCCCAGCAGTTCCCGGGCCACGGTGACGGTGTCCCGCTCGAAAAAGGACTGCGGCAGCACGATCCCACCCCTCTCTGAACCTCACTTGGAGCTGATCTTCTGATGAACGACGCCCTTTTGAAAAAACTTGCCAAGCCCCTCATCGTCGCCGCCACCCTGATCTGGGGCTCTACCTTCTTTCTGCTGAAGGATACGCTGGACGATGTGGATCCGCTGTTCCTGCTGGCCTTCCGGTTCACCTTCGCCGCCGTTCTGCTGGCGCTGGTGTTCCGGAAACGCTGGAAGGGCGTCGACGCCGCATACTGGCGGCAGGGCGGGCTGATGGGCCTGTTCCTGTTCGCCGCGTACACGGTGCAGACCTATGGCCTCATGGGCACCACGCCGGGGAAAAACGCCTTTTTCACCTCGGTGTACTGCGTCATCGTGCCCTTCCTGTACTGGCTCACCGACCGGCGAAAGCCCACGGTCTTCCATGTGGCCGCCGCGTTCCTGTGCGTGGCCGGGGTGGGCCTGGTGTCCTGGGACGGCGGCTTCGTCCTGTCCTGGGGGGACGGGCTCACCCTGATCTCCGGCCTGCTGTACGCCTTCCACATCGTGGCGGCCACCCGCTTCTCCCTGAAGCGGGACGTGTTCATTCTGACGGTCATCCAGTTTGGGACGGCGGCGGTGTGCTGCTGGATCGGCACGCTGTTCTTCACCCACGGCGTGCCCGTGGACGGCCTGCCCGCCCGGGCCTGGTGGGTGCTGGTCTATCTGGCGGTAGCCGCCACCAGCATGGCGCTGCTGTTCCAGAACATCGGTCAGAAATACACCGAGCCCGCCGCCGCGGCGCTGCTCCTGGCGCTGGAGGCGCCCTTCGGCGTGGCCTTCTCCGTCATCTTCACCGACGAGGCCCCCACCCCGCTGATGTATCTGGGGTTCGCCGTCATCTTCCTGGCGGTGGTCTGCTCCGAGACGGAGTTCAAATTTTTGCGGCCAAAGGCCAAGGCTTAAATGTGATTCTCCAGCCAGGCCAGCACGTCCCCGTAGACCTCGTCCCTGTTGATCTCATTGAGCATCTCATGCCGCCCGCCGGGATACAGCTTCATGGTCAGGTCTTTGGTGCCGGCGGCCTTGAAGTAGCCGTACACCTTCTCCACGCCCTTGCCGTTGGAGCCCACCGGGTCGTTGGCCCCGGAGAAGATATATACCGGCGTGTCGGGATCCATCTTCGCCAGGTTGTCCCTGTTGGAGATGTACTGCAGCCCCTCCATCATGTCCCGGAACAGCCCCGCCGTGGGCTTGAAGGTGCAGAAGGGATCCGCCAGATAGGCGTCCACCACCGCCTCGTCCCGGCTGATCCAGTCCGCCGTGGTGCGGTTGGGCCTGAACTGCCTGTTGTAGCCCCCCAGGGCCAGGTCGTACACCAGGTCGCTGACGGTGTCCGGCCCCTTTGTGGCGCACACCGCCGAGGCCAGCGCCTTGCCCGCCGCCACCAGAGGGGCCTTCTCCTGGCCCGTGCCGGAGAGGATGGCCCCGGTCAGCGTGCCGGGATAGCGGCACAGGTACGTCCGCGCCAAAAACGAGCCCATGGAGTGGCCGAACAGAAAATAGGGGAGGTTGGGATACTTCTCCCCCGTCATCTCCCTGAGGGCGTGGACGTCCGCCGTGGCGATCATCCAGCCGTCCTTATGGGCCAGATGGCCGTACTTACCGTCGGTAACGGTCTTGCCGTGGCCCAGGTGGTCGCCGCCGACGACCAGATAGCCCCGATCCGCCAGGAACCGGGCGAAGCGGTCATACCGGGCCATGTGCTCCACCACGCCGTGGACGATCTGCACCACCGCCTTGAGGCCGCCATCCGGGGCCCACTGGTAACAGGCGATCTCGTGGACGCCGTCGTGGGACGGGAAGGTAAATTCGGAAAATACCGCCATTTTGTTCACCTTTTCCTTTCGTATCGCGCTCAGTTGTGGTATGATAGATCCAGTTTAACCAAATCGCCGCCAATTGTCAATGTGAGGAAGTGATCCCATGGCCCTGCTGCTCCACATCTGCTGCGCCCCCTGTTCGGTGGCCTGCGTCAAACAGCTCCGGGAGGAGGGCGTGGAGCCCACCGGCTTCTGGTACAACCCCAACATCCACCCCTTCCAGGAGTATAAGGCGCGGCGGGACACCCTGCGGCAATACGCCGCCGGCATCGGCCTCAAGCTGGAGGAGGAAGACTTCTACGGCCTGCGGCCCTTCACCGCCGCCGTGGCGGGCGACCCGGATCACCGGTGCGGCTACTGCTACCGGTGCCGCATGGAGCGCACGGCCCAATTCGCGGCGGAGCACGGCTTCGACCGCTTTTCCACCACCCTGCTCATCTCCCCCTACCAGGATCACGGGCTGATCTGCGCCACCGGCGCGCAGATGGGGGAGAAATACGGCGTGGAATTTGTCCCATACGACTTCCGCCCCCGCTTCCGGGAGGGCCAGGAGGAGGCCAGGGCGCTGGGCCTCTACATGCAGAAGTACTGCGGCTGCGTGTACAGCGAGGAGGACCGCTTCTCCAACCGCCGGAAAAAGGAACTGCACAGGCTCCACAAACAGCAGGCTCAGGGATAAAAAAGAGAGCCGGCGAACCGGCTCTCAAAATTTGCTGTCATCCGAGGATGGCTGCGGCCTCCGCCCTGGCACAGGCCGCGCTGGGCACGGTGAGCTTCCGGATCACAGTCCGCCGGGTGACGATGCCCATAAAGGCGCCCCGGTCGTCCACCACCGGCACGAAGTTCTGGCCCATGGCCCGCTCCAGCAGAGCCTCCATCCCCACCCGGACGCTGACCGGCGGGTTGAAGTCCGGCCGGAGCACCTCTTTCAGCTGCTTGCGCTCCTGGAGCCGGATCAGGTCGTCCGGCCGATCCAGAAAGTGCCACAGAAAGTCCCCCTCGCTGACGGTGCCCACGTACCGCCCGTCCCGGCTCAGCACCGGCACGGCGGTGAACCCGTGCTCCCGCAGGATCATCAGGCTTTTTTGGATGGTATAGTCGTCATACAGAAAGACCACCTGTATTTTCGGGGTCAACAGGGATACAACGTTCACACCCACACCTCCTTGTTCCTGGCGTGTTTTCCCTTCTGACATGTCTATTTTACCAAAAGGCAGCGGCGCTGTCTATCAACAAATTGTTAAATTTATCAAAAAAACTTTGAGAGGAGGACGGCCCATGGCGGTGAAAGAGGGGCAGACCTTTCGGGTTCGCGTGGACAACTGCACCGTGGACGGCGACGGCGTCGCCCGGATCGACGGCATGGCCGTCTTTGTCCACGGCGCCCTCCGGGGCGAATTGGTTGACATAATGATTGAGCACGTGGGCCACAGCGCCGCCTGGGCGGGTTTGACCGGTATCGTGGAGCCCTCCCCCGCCCGGCTGGAGCCGGATTGTCCTTATTATGTAAACTGCGGCGGGTGCTGCTTCCGGCACACCACCTATGTGGAAGAGCTTGAAATCAAGCGTCAGCGGGTGGAAGACGCCCTGCGGCGCATCGGTGGAGTTGACATAACAGTTGACTCCATCCACGGCGCGGAACAGCCGGATCGCTACCGCAACAAAGTACAGTTCCCCGTCGGCGACGGGCTGAAAGTGGGTTTTTACCGTCCCCGCACCCATCAGGTAGTTGACATAAAAGATTGCCTGCTCCAGCCTGAGGGCGCCTCCGCGCTGGCCGAAGCCCTTCGCCGGTGGATGGGCGGTCATAACGTCCCCGCCTACGACGAGCGCCGGCACAGGGGGCTGGCGCGGCACCTGTATGTGCGCTCCAATCAGGCGGGGCAACTTCTGGCCTGCCTGGTGTGCAACGCCGCTCCGAACGCCCCCCTGCCCCACGAATCGGAGCTGATCGACGGCCTCCGGGCAGCCGCGCCCGGCCTGGTGGGTGTGACGGTGTCGTACAACCCCCGCAAAACCAACGTGATCCTGGGCGAAAATTTCCGCACTCTCTGGGGTCAGGACTGGCTGGAGGAGACTCTGTTGGGCAGGACCTTCCGGCTGTCGGTGCCCTCTTTTTTCCAGGTGAACCGGGCGCAATGTGAAATCCTTTACAGCCGCGCCCTGGATTTTGCCGATTTGCACGGCAAAGAACTGGTTGTTGACCTCTACTGCGGCATCGGCGCCATCAGCCTGTGTCTGGCGGAGCACGCCGGACAGGTCGTCGGCGTGGAGGTGGTGCCGGAGGCCGTCGCCGACGCGAAAGAGAACGCCAGGCGGAACCGTCTGGAACACAAGACCCGTTTCGAGTGCGGCGACGCCGCCCAACTGGCCGGGCAGCTGGAGCAGGAAGGCGTCCGCCCGGATGTGGTGGTGGTGGATCCGCCCCGGAAGGGTCTGGCCCCGGAGGTGGTCGGTTCCATCGCCCGGATGGCGCCGAAGCGGGTGGTGTATGTGTCCTGCGACCCGGCGACGCTGGCACGGGACGTAAGGCGGTTCGGCGAGCTGGGGTACGCCGTCCGGAAGGCCGAGGCCGTGGATATGTTCCCGAGGACGGGGCATGTTGAGACGGTATGCTTATTGTCCAAACTCAATGTCAAGCAGCATATCGAAGTTGAACTCACCATGGACGAGATGGA
>CANQZJ010000069.1 GCA_947628315.1 uncultured Oscillospiraceae bacterium | reverse complement strand
GCTGTTCCGGGAGGGAGCGCGGTCCGCATCGAACGCGCAGGGTCCCCGCGTCCTTCGGGAAAAGCGTCGGAAAAGGCGTGTCGCGCCGCCGGGACCTTGCGCGGTGGTTTGCGTCCGGCGGCGGGGCCTTTATAATTATGTCATGATAAGCGCCGCGCCGGGACACCCCGGCGGCGTCCGCATTGTAACAACCCACATTCCCGCTGTCTACGTCAAAATAGACAAAATATGCCGGCGATAACAACTTTTAGGGGGTTTGCGCTAAAGTTTTTGCGGCGCCGCGAAAATAATTATGCAGATTTGGGCTTGGAAAAGCCAGGGGCTGCCGCTATAATGTGACCGTTTCGCGGGGTGAGCCGGATGCAGGCGGAAGGGCTCTTTCCCCGCGAAAACGCATTTTTCAATTTCAGGAGGCTTTTTTTCGCGTGACCAAGAATCTTACAACGGGCAGTCCCATGAAGCTGATCCTCGGCTTTACCCTGTCTACACTGTTTGGACTGCTCTTTCAGCAAATGTATAACATGGTGGACACCATGATCGTGGGCAAGCTGCTGGGCGCCCAGGCCCTGGCGGCGGTAGGGGCCACCGGCTCCGTCAACTTCCTCATCATCGGCTTCTGCTGCGGCGTGTGCAGCGGCTTCGCCATCCCCGTGGCACAGCGGATGGGCGCGGGCGACCACGAAAAGCTGCGACGGTACACGGCAAACGCCGCGTACCTCTCCGCCATCCTGGCGGCGGTGATGACTGTCGCCACCGGCCTGCTCTGCGGCGCCATCCTCACCCTCATGGACACTCCCGCCGACATCTACCGAGATTCCTACAACTACATCTTCATTATCTTCATGGGGATCCCCGTGACCTGCCTCTACAACCTGCTGGCCGGGGTCATCCGCTCTTTGGGGGACAGCAAGACGCCGGTGTTTTTCCTGGCCTTTTCCGCTGTGCTGAATATCGTTCTGGACGTGGTCCTCATCCTGTACGGCGGGCTGGGCGTGGCGGGAGCCGCCATCGCCACGGTAGCGGCCCAGGGGGTGTCCGGACTGGCCTGCCTGGTCTGGGTGGCCCTGCGCTTTCCCATCCTCCGCATGAGCCGGGAGGAGCGGACGCCGGATCCCGTCCTCTGCCGGGATCTGCTGGGCATGGGCCTGCCCATGGGGCTGCAATATTCCATTACCGCCATCGGATCGGTCATTTTGCAGGCGGCCGTCAACGGCCTGGGCACGCTCTATGTGGCGGCGGTGACCGCCGGGTCCAAGGTGTTCCAGCTGCTGGTCTGTCCCTTTGACGCTATGGGTTCCGCCATGGCCACCTACTGCGGCCAGAACGCCGGAGCGGGCCAGATGGATCGCCTGGGCCGGGGCGTCCGGGACTGCGCCCTGCTGGGGCTGATCTACTCTCTTGTCGCCGCCGCGGCCATGGCCGCCTTCGCACCCGCCTGCGCCATGTGGTTCATCGACCCGGAGGAGGCAGAGCTGGCGGCGCTGCTCTCCCTGTCCAGCCGGTATATCCGGGTGTCCGCCGCGTTTTTCTTCCCTCTGGCCCTGGTGAACATCCTGCGCTTCTCCATCCAGGGTATGGGCTTCAGCGTCCTCGCTGTTCTGGCGGGGGTGCTGGAGATGTTCGCACGGGCGGCGGTTGGCCGCTGGTTCGTCCCCGCCTTGGGGTTTGAGGCCGCCTGCTTTGCCTCGCCCGCCGCGTGGATCTGCGCCGACCTGTTTTTACTCCCCGCCTGTGTCCTCTGCATCCAGCGTCTGCGGAACAGATGGTCCGGCACGGGCCGCGACTCGGTGGGAAGGATTCACCTGCCCAGGCTTCGGATGGGCGCCCACGGCTGAAAATCCCGTAATTAGGCCCCCTGCTCATCGCTGTGACGATGGGCAGGGGGTTCGTCATCATCAACTCTCTCGAGGTCATTCCGAAGATGTTAAAGTATTTCCATGCTCCATGATTTGTGCTATACTGAGGAAGGCCGATCTATGGGATACTCAGGTCCAGAGCCTCATCCGCGCGGCCTAGGCCATCAGAGGGGAGAAATTAAGATGAACTGCAATCTGCTCCTGTTCAGTCCCACAGGCGGCACAAAGAATGCCGCCAAACACCTGTGTTCCACGCTGTCCGATGCCGTCCGGACGATTGACTTGACGGATGCTGCCTTTGAGGGGAAGGAGCTTCCCGCTGCTGACGGCGAGATGGCGGTGATTGCTATGCCCTCCTACGGCGGGCGCGTTCCCGCCCTAGCCACCGAGCGGCTGAAGCTGGTCCACACCGACGGGATGCCCTGCGTGCTGCTGTGCGTCTATGGGAACCGCGCCTATGAGGACACCTTGGCCGAGATGGAGGATCTGGCGAAAGCCTGCGGCTTTACGGTGGTCGCTGCGGTAGCGGCGGTGGCGGAACACTCTATCATGCACCAATACGCTGCCGGCCGGCCCGATGTTGCGGATCAAAAGAAACTGCGGTCATTTGGCACGATGATCAACGAGAAGCTGGCTGGCGGTCAGTTCGGGATGAACGCCGTCATTCCCGGAAACCGCCCCTACAAGAAGGGCGGCGGCGTTCCGCTGGTTCCCAAAGCCACGGTAGACTGCGTATCCTGTGGGCTGTGCGCCAAACGCTGTCCCGCTGGAGCCATCAGCCCGGAGAACGTCAAAACCGCCGACCCGAAAAAGTGCATCGCCTGTATGCGCTGCGTCACGGAGTGCCCGCACAAGGCCAGAAAGGTAAACGAACTGATGGTTTCCGCCGCCGCGATGGCCATCAAGAAAGCCTGCTCCGTCCGCAAGGAGTGCGAATTATACATCTAGTCAACTCAACAAATCAAGCCGCGGATCACCAGACGAGGTGGTCCGCGGCAATTTTATTATTAGGAGGAGCAATGTCAATGCAGGAAAGGATCGCACCTATTCTTATCGTCGCCGTCGTGGGTTCCATTCTCCTCGGCCTTATCTACTTTCTCACGGGCAGGGAAGGGCTGGACGGCATCAAATCCCGCACCGTTGGCGACGGCCAGCACGGCACCGCCCGCTGGGCCACATCCAAAGAGATTGGAAAGACTTATGTCCACATTCCCTTCCGCCCGAAGGAATGGCGGCACGGGAAGAACCGTCCCAAAACCCAAGGGCTGGTATTGGGCACTATTGGCCACAAGGGGCATCTTACCGCGCTGGTAGACGGCGGCGACGTCCACTGCCTTATGATCGGAGCCTCCGGCGTTGGTAAGACGGCTTTCTTTTTATACCCCAACTTGGAGTACGCCTGCGCCTGCGGTATGAGCTTTTTGGCGCTGGACACTAAGGGCGGTGCGACACGTTGCGAAACAAGGGGTGTCCTGCAAACACTCTGAAATTCGCCGCACTCTATTGTGTAGAACTGTTCAATCAAAATCGGTGGTGCGATTCCACCGCTGTACAAAACCAACGGCTATGACGGTGTGCAAGACCTGAGCCGGTACACGTGCTAATACTCCGGTATGCGGTTGGCGGCTGTAAACGCCGACCGTATAAAGCCCGGTGAAGACGTAACCTGAACACCTAAGTCTGTGCAAGCAGATATGGGATATATGGTGCGGGCATCCGTGCCCCATGGCTAAGATATATGAAGTGAGCTCAAGCCTCGTGATGTGTCGCCGCCGAAAGGCGGACCATTGAAAACGCAACACGGCCCTCGACCTTTGGAGTGTTGCCTTCTCTTTGAAATAAGGGAATGTAGACTGCAGAATAATTGTGGTTTAAACTGCGGCAGGGTTTTCCGGGGTATAGCCACGGCCTAAAGGACACACAAAAGGATAGATTGAACGGAACGTGTGAGAGCCCGTGCATGGAGCCTTACAGGGTGAAGAAGTACACGGGAAGTCAGCGGTCCCATAGTAGTCCGAGGACGGGAAAGCCGTCTGCATGGCGAAGGGGACCAGACAAGTAAGAAGAAAGGAAAGAAAAGAGAATCGCATAGTCCCTGAAATAGAGGGTTCCGTACCACGGAGGTGAACGCCGTGCATTTGAACGGACGACTTTCAAGCGAGAAAGAATTACGGCAAAAGCTGGATTTCATTTATGAGAAGTCCAAAGGCGGTAGTTCGTTCCATGGAATCCTCGAAGTGGCAAACAATGAAGTGACTATAATGACCGCCATTCATAACATTAAGTCTAACAGCGGTGCGAACACCGCTGGTGTTGACAAAGTGAAGATGAGCCGTTATCTCCAGATGGAAAAGACAAAGCTGGTCAGGCTTGTACAGGACACAATGCGCAAATACAAGCCCAAGCCCGCAAAGCGTGTGTACATCAAAAAGAGCAACGGAAAAATGCGCCCGTTGGGGATACCGACTGTGCTGAACCGCATTGTCCAGGAGTGCCTGCGAATCGTTTTGGAACCGCTTGTGGAAGCAAAATTCTTTCCAAATAGTTATGGCTTTCGTCCATACCGGTCTGTACACGATGCGGTACGAATGGTGTTTCACTACGCTAACGTAACGTCAAATCAAAAGGCGTGGTTCGTAATTGAAGGAGACATCAAGGGTTTCTTCGACCATATTGACCACCGGGTGATGATGGACAAGCTGTGGCGCATTGGAATACACGACAAGCGGGTTTTGTCTATCATAAAGGCGATGCTGAAGGCAGGGTATATGGAGGACGGAACGTTCTGTCAAGGTGAAGAAGGAACGCCACAGGGTGGCATCCTGTCGCCGCTTCTGGCAAATGTGTATCTGAACTCCTTCGACTGGACTGTAGGAAGAATGTACCAGCAGCCAAGACAGCAAACCGCGTATATTGTCTCTGACAGGCAGCGTTTGAAGTATCAGGGTGTCAACGCCAAATATCTGGTTCGTTATGCCGATGACTGGGTTATCCTCACAAACAGCGAACAGGAGGCCAAACGGTTACTTCATAAACTGGAAAAATACTTTGTTCACAAACTCAAACTTGAACTGTCACAGGAAAAGACGGTTATCACAGACATGCGTAAAACAGCGGTCACATTCCTCGGCTTTGATTTGAAGGTGCGGAAAACGGCGTATGCCCCGAATAAACCGAAGCGTGAAATGGTTATGAGCTACCCAAATCCCCAAAAGCTGCAAAAGGCTATAAACAAACTGTGTGATGGTGTTCGAGAGGTCCGGACGTGTTCGAGTGATGCCTATCGGGCGGCCCAAATTGAAAAGGTAAACTCCCAAATTGTTGGATTGGCGGAGCACTATAAGCATGTGCTTTGCTCTGATGCCTACCATAAAATGGATTACACAGTCAACAAATGCGCGTATAAAACCTTTAAGCGACTCTTTGGGAAACGAGTCCAGGAACATCTCATACCATTGCAGTCACTGGCCAATCGACCCCAACGGCATGAAGACCATCGGGACACAGCGCTGGCAGTCAAGGTAGATGGCGTGTGGGTGGGCTTTACCAAAGCGTATCTGACCCACGCCCGACATTCACCTAGAAGCTTCAACCAAACTATCACACCTTATACAGTCGAAGGGCGCGAACTCTATTACCAGAAAGCAAAGAAACAAGCGCCAAAAGACAGACTACCGCTGTACGACGGCACAAACCTGCTTGAGCTTGCTCCCAGGAAAGCACTTTACAATTTCGAATACTTTATGAATCGGGAGTACGCATTCAACCGGGACCGGGGCGTATGCCGCTGTTGCAGAACAACGCTTAACCTTGGACATTGCCAATGTCACCACATAAATCCGTTTTTGACGCCAACTCAGGTGAACAAAGTTCCAAACCTTGCGTGGGTATGTGACACTTGCCACGAAGCTATCCATGGGAAAGGACTCCCGGCCTATGCGACAGAAAGAATTAAGTCCAAAATAAGAACATTTCAAGTGAAATTGACATCTTCCCTTTCTAATTCCAACAAAGCGTGAGCTTTGCTGGAGTACGAACTCAAACGAGACGACTTACTTGTTGGCACGCCGGATGACGGGAAACTGTCACGTCCGGTGTAGAGCGGGGGAAAATCCGGAGATAAGCTCAAAGGATTACCTATCGCTATACCTTGCCCGGAATTATGGCTCGGTGGCCAAAAGATACTACGGCTACCAGGTGTCCGTCATCGACCTCCGCAATCCCACCCGCTCGGACGGCAACAACTTCCTCACCCTTATCAACCGCTACATGGACATCGCTGAAAAGGACCCCGACAACATTGCAGCCCGTGCCAAAGCTGAGAAATACGCCAAGATCCTCGCCAAGACCATCATCAACCCGGACGGCGGCGACGCCAATTACGGCCAAAACCAGTTCTTCTATGACGCCGCCGAGGGCTTGCTCACGGCGGTGATTCTGTTGTTAGCCGAGTTCCTGCCGCCCAGGGAGATCGACGGGGAACTCCGGGAGCGGCGGCACATCGTGTCGGTGTTCAAGCTGGTGCAGGACCTCCTGGAGCCGTCCGGGGTCAAGGGCAAGAGCCAGTTCCAAGTCCTAATGGGCAAGCTGCCCTCTGAACACAAGGCCAGATGGTTTGCCGGGGCCGCTCTGAACTCGGCTGAGCAGGCCATGTCGTCAGTCCTCTCCACGGTGTTATCCAGGCTCAACAGCTTCTTGGATTCCGAACTGGAGCAGGTGCTGTGCTTTGAGAGTGCCATCGACGCCGAAGCCTTTGGCAGCCGGAAGTCCGCCATCTTCCTCATTCTCCCGGAGGAGGACAGCACGAAAAACTTTATGGCGGGACTGATGATCCAGAACCTGTCCAGAGAGTTGTTCTCCGTAGCTGACGAACACGGCGGCAGGCTGGAGAACCGGGTGGTCTTTTATTGCGATGAGTTGGGTACCATGCCGCCATTTGACATCCTGCCACTGTTCAGCGCGGGCCGGTCACGGCGATTGACACTGGTACCCATCATCCAGTCGCTGGCACAGCTTGAAAAGAACTACGGCAGGGAGGGGGCAGAGATCATCGTGGACAACACCCAGGACACTATCTTCGGTGGGTTTGCCCCCCAGAGCAAAACGGCGGAGGAACTGTCCAAGGCCCTGGGCAGCCGGACAGTTCTGAGCGGCTCGGTCAGCAGAGGGAAGGAAAAGAGCCAGTCCCTCCAGATGATGGAGCGGCCCCTCCTGACGCCGGACGAGCTCAAGGCCATCCCCAAGGGAGAATTCGTGGTGATGAAGACAGGCACCCACCCCATGCGGACCAAGCTGCCCTTGTTCCTGGACTGGGGTATCACCTTTGGAAAGCCTTACCTGACCCCGGACCGAGGCCAACGGAAGGTCTATTACGCCAGCCGGCAGGAGCTGACGGCGGCGATCCAGAAGAAGTACCCGCCCGTTCAGCTGACCACCGAAGAACCCGCCACTGAACCACCCCGAAAGTCTGTCAGAGGCCGTCTGGGGCCTAAGCGTGACCGCTCCTTCCCGGAGGCAAGGGCGGCGGCCGAGGATGTTCAAACGAGATGAATATGGGACCGGGCAGGCTGCCCGTCCCTACTGTAGATTAAGGAGGAAAACAAATGTCATACTTTGACCCAATCTACCGTTCCGACCTTTCCCACCGAGCCAGAGCGGTGTATATGTGCCTGCGAGATCACGCCGATAAAGAAGGCAAATGCTGGCCGGGGATCAAGACCATTGCGAGGGAACTGCACTTGTCCCGATCCACGGTAAAGCGGGCGTTAGAGGATTTGTATCAGTCAAAACTGGTGACAAAAAAGAGCCGCAAGCGAGACAATGGGGGAGACTCCACAAATATGTATTGTTTATGGTCGGAATCAAATTTTGCTTTTTGATACAGACCTTTTGTATCACCGTATTGTGGGGAGTACCAGCGGCAAAAAAATGTGTGACCTTTTGCAAATGTGCCTATAAAGATGTGCCGATTTTTGAACTTTTTCTCCCCAAAGGACTGCGTTCCTTATAGAGCCGGATGTGGTCCGTGTTTTGCCGCAGACAGAAGGTGCAGGCGGAGAAGCAGCGGTTGGTCAGGTTGGCGTACAGGCCCTGGTAAATCTTAGCCTCCGTAAAACCGAAAAAACGGCGGCCGATGTTGATTATCCTGGATGGGGTGATTATAATTGACATATAGCTGATGATGTCCCTGCGTTTGGGGGCGATTGAAGAATCGGGAAAGGTGAGCGGGATGGCGAACAGAAGTGATGTTGATGGGTTCCGGGCGGCGCTTTTGGATTGCTTTGACCTTTGGAGCAGTCGATTCGACAGGAATCTGAATATGCTGGAGACAAACTCCGCCATTCCAAATCTGAATAAAAAACTCCTGTTGACGCCGGAGCGGGCAGAAATCATAAAGCGCCATATGGAACGCGGGTCAACTCCGCTGATCCTGGGGGCAAAGCTGGGCGTTCTCTGGTCTGTTGTAATGGGGGAGACGGAAGGACAACGGGAACTCTGCGTTATGGGACCGGTCTTCACCCAGCCTGTTACTCCAAGAATGGCAGAAAAGCTCATAGAATCCTATCATCTGTCCTTTACCAACAAACGGGGACTCATTGAGTGTATGTCTGTCATCCCCGTTATATCCACCATGAATTTCTTTCAGTTCACGGTGCTTCTGCACCGCTATATGACGGGGGAAACAGTCAGCGTCAGCGACTTCGTCTACAATATGCCGCAGGAGCAAAAATGGGAGTATGAGGACAGGCAGGCCCATTCTCCGCTGATCAATGAACACGAACTGCTGGATCGGGTACAGAACGGCAATTTGGACTATCGGGGAGCGCTGACGGCGGCGGGCACAGGGAGCCTCGGTATCCGGGCGGGCATCGACCCGATCCGGCAGGCCAAGTATTCCGTGGTGGCCTTTATCACCCTCTGTGCCAGGGCGGCCATCGAGGGCGGCCTCTCCTCGGATGTGGCCTATACCCTCTCCGACACCTATACGGAGACGGTGGACGCCTGCCAGAGTATCAGCGAGATCGCCGCTGTCAGCCATACCATGTATGAGGATTATATCAGGCGCGTCCACCGGGTCAAGACCGCTGCGGGAATCTCCAGGCCAATCCAGGCGTGCAGGGATTATATTGAAGCCCACGTGGCCGGCAGCGTGACCGTGGAGGAGTTGGCGGAGCGGTCGGGTTATACGCCGTATTATCTCACAAGGTTGTTCAAGGCGGAGACCGGGTACAGCGTGAAGGAGTATATCCTCCGGACAAAGGTGCGGGAGGCGAAAAAGCTGCTGGTCAATACTGATCTGACCGTTCTGGAAATCAGCGAACGGCTGGGGTTTTCTACTCAGAGCTATTTTTCTCATCAATTTGAACGGGCAGAGGGCCTGACACCCACAAAATTTCGGCAAAAGAATCAAAAGGTAAACTAAAAAACGACAACTTGAGCGAAAAAGTGTTAACAGATTTTCCCCCTCACAGGCTATAATCAAATCATCCGATGCTGGAAATATGATATGAGGGAGGAAAAGCAATGAATACGGCAAGCGAAAAACGCGGACTGCTGGCCAATGCGTTCAGCAGTCACAGATGGGACTCACGCATCAAGTCCGCCAACACCACCGCCAAGGAGATGTGGCTGGGCTATGTCATCGGCCCCTATGGGATGCTGATAGGCCAGTCCATCGTCAACAGCTATTTCAATCAGTATCTCACCGACATCCTGGGCTTCACCGTGAACCGAGCGGCCTGGATCGCCACTTTCATGGTGCTGTTCCCAGTGATCTCCAAGCTGCTGGACGCCGTGACCAACCTGGTCATGAGCAAACTCATCGACATGACCACCTGCCGCCAGGGCAAGGTCCGGCCCTGGATGATCATCTCCGCGCCACTGGTGGCCATCAGCATCATCTTCATGTTCTGGATGCCCTTCCAGGGCGCCATGGCCCAGGCCATCTGGGTCGTGATCAGCTACAACCTGTACTACTGCGTGTCCTACACCATGTGGAACATGTCCAAGGAGTTGTCCGCCGCCCTGTCCACCCGAAACGTGAACCAGCGGAAGAACAACGCCATGGCTGCCCGTATCACGATGAACGTGGGCACCGGCCTCGTGTCCATCCTGTTCCCCATGATTCTGTCCGCCGTGTGCTCCGCTATGCACGGCGACAACGCCAGGGGCTACTTCGTAACCATGTCCTTCTTCGCCCTGCTGAGCGTGCCTCTGGCTTTCGTGCAGTACTTCTACACCCGTGAGCGGGTCACCGAGGAGCGCCGCAACCAGGTGGGCATTGAAGACAGATCCCAAACCGTTTCTTCCCCTATTCGCAAAGAGGCCACCATGCTCCAGCAGCTGAAGGCCTGCGTCCTGGACAAATATTGGATCATGTTTATCCTCCTGCTGCTGGTCACCGAGATTTTGACCAACATGCGGAACATCTCCCTCGTCTACTACTCCGGCTGGGTAGTCCGGGGCAACGCCTACGGCGAGTACGCCGCCATCCAGGCCAGCTTCCAGATGATCGCCCTCAGCCCCATGGGCCCCGGCATCCTGCTGCTCCTGCCGCTGATGAAGAAGTTCGGCCGCCGCACCGTCATTTGGGCTGGCGCAATTCTCACCGTCCTGGGGTCCGTCTATGCCTACATGAACGCCGGCAGCCGCATGATGATCATGATCGGCACCGCCTTGGCCGCCATCGGCAACATTGCTTTCTCCTATGTGATCACCTCCTACATGGGCGACGTCATCGACCATGTGGAGTGGAAGACCAAGGTCCGCTGCGACGGTCTCACCGGCGGCTTCTCCAGCGCCTCCATGATGTTCGCCGTTGGCATCGCCCAGGGTATCTTCAACCTGGGGCTGATGGCCAGCGGATATATGCAGCCGGAGAAGATCGGCATGAACGGCGACATCGCCCTCTACGCCGACCAGCCCGCCGCCGCCACCGGCTGGATCAACTTCGCCTATCAGGGCAGCTATGTCATCATCGGCGTCTTGGTGTTCGTGATCTTCTTCTTCCTGTTCGACATCGAGAAACACCTGCCCCAGGTATCCCATGAACTCCAGGAGCGGAAGGTGGCCGAGTGCGCCGCCCTGGGTATCGAGTACATCCCCGCCGACGAGCTGGAACGCCGCGAGCGGGAGGAGGCTTTCCGTCAGGCCGAGGAGATCCGCATTCAGGAGCTGAAAGAAAAGTGCGCCAAACAGGGTCTGGACTTCGACAAGGAGAACCAGAAGGTCCTGGATAAGCGGGCGGCGAAGGAAGCGAAGTCCGCCGCCAAGGCAGCGAAAAAAGCGAAAAAGTAATACAGCCAGGTGATCGTGGGTGGCGGCGGAAGCCGCCGCCCACAGCGCCTTTTTCGAATAGGAGGACTTACTATGAAACCAATCATCAAGGGCGGGACAAGCGGCGAACCATCGGCGGTAGAGCTAAAAAACCGCACCCTGGCC
>CANQZJ010000068.1 GCA_947628315.1 uncultured Oscillospiraceae bacterium | reverse complement strand
GACATGGTGACGGTGGCCGACTCCATGGACGCCGCCACCGACAACGTGGGCCGGAGCTACGCCCAGACCAAGACCTTCGCCCAGCTGGTGGAGGAACTGCGGGCGGGCAGCGGCACCCGGTATGCCCCCCAGGTGGTGTCCCTGCTGGACGACGAGGAGTTCTACGCCGCTATGGAGCGGGGACTGGCGGAGAACCGGGAACAGATCTATTACGAGGTCTATCTCGATGACGCCGGGATCCCGCAGTAAGGACTGAAAAGGCCGCTGTCACGATTGACGGCGGCTTTTTCGCGGCCGGGGGTTGCTTTTCCCGGAGCCTTTCGGTACAATGGGTGACTGAATGATCCTGTCCATATGACTCCGCGAGGTGTTTCCATGGTTCTGCGCAAATATATCGGCGACCGGGACTTCTACCGCCGCCTGTTCGCCGTGATGACCCCGGTGCTGATCCAGAACGTCATCACCAACTTTGTATCCCTGCTGGACAACGTGATGGTGGGCCAGGTGGGCACCGAGCCCATGTCCGGCGTGGCCATTGTCAACCAGCTTTTGTTTGTGTTCAACATCTGCATCTTCGGCGGTCTGGCCGGGCCGGGCATCTTCACCGCCCAGTTCTACGGCAAGGGGGACGACGACGGCGTGCGCCACACCTTCCGGGTGAAATGGTATGTGGCCGCGGCCGCCATCGCGGTGTTCCTGGCGCTGTTCCTCACCTGTGGGGAGGGCTTGATCTCCCTGTTCCTCCACCAGGGGGAGGAGGATCTGGATCTGGCGGCCACCCTGATCTACGGCAGGGACTACCTGCGGGTGATGCTGTTCCAGCTTGTGCCCTTCGCCGTCTCTCAGGTGTACTCCAGCACGCTCCGGGAGACAGGGGAGACCGTGCTGCCCATGGGCGCGGGCATCGCCGCGGTCATTGTCAACGTGTGCTTCAACTACGTCCTCATCTTCGGCAAGCTGGGCTTCCCGAAGCTGGGGGTGGTAGGCGCCGCCGTCGCCACGGTGATCGCCCGGTTTGCCGAGTGCGCCATCGTGGTGATCTGGACCCACCGCCACCGTGACCGCGAGCCCTTCATCGTGGGGGCGTACCGCTCCCTACGGGTGCCCGGTGAACTGATGAAGGATATCGCCGTTCTGGGCTCGCCGCTGCTGGCCAACGAGGTGCTCTGGTCTGCCGGCATGGCGGTGCTCAACCAGTGCTACTCCATCCGGGGGCTGGAGGTGGTGTCCGCCTTCAACATCTCCACCACCGTGTCCAATCTGTTCTTCTGCGCCTTTTTCGCCATGGGCACCACGGTGTCCATTATGGTGGGGCAGCTGCTGGGCGCCGGCGAGCTGGAGCAGGCGGTGGACGAGGATCGCAAGCTCATCGCCTTCTCCGTCGTCCTGAGCGCGGGCGTGGGCGTGGTGATGGCGCTGCTGGCGCCGCTGATCCCACAGATGTACAACACCACCGACACGGTCAAGGGCCTTGCGGTGGAGCTGCTGATGATCTCCGCCGCCCTGATGCCGCTGAACGCCTTTGTAAACTCAGCGTACTTTACACTTCGTTCCGGCGGAAAGACGGTCATCACCTTTGTGTTCGACTGCGTTTTCCTCTGGGTCATGAGCATCCCCGCCGCCTTTGTGCTGTCCCGGTTCACCGCCCTGCCGGTGCCCTCCATGTTCGCCGTGGTGGAGGGGCTGAACTTCATCAAGGGCGCACTGGGCTTCTGGCTTGTGAAGAGCCGCCGCTGGGTGAACAATCTGGTGGAGGAGCGGTGAGATCCCGCCGGTTTTCGTTGCAACGGTCGAACATCTATGATATAATATTCATTCAGAGAAAAACGCGTTTTTAGAGAGATGCGGCCGGGACGCTGAGTTTGCGCCCGCGCCGGCGGGAGAGAAGGGGTAACGATGAGAAAATGGTTCCGGGCCGCCGCGCTGCTGCTGGCGGTGGCGGCGATGGCGATGCTGTTCACCGGCTGCGACGAGGCGCTGGGCGGCGGGACGCTGCGGGTGGGCGTGAAGACCGACATCGCCAACTTCGGCCTGTACGACGAGGAGTCCGGCCGCTACTCCGGCATGGAGGTGGATCTGGCCCAGATGCTCTGCAGCGAGCTGGGCTACGGCGCCCTGGAGCTGGTGCCCGTGACCACCGGCAACCGTGAGGAAAAGCTGACCAACGGCGAGATCGACATGATGATCGCCACCGTCACTATGACCGAGGAGCGCCGGGAGGCCTACGCTTTCTCCGCGCCCTATTACACCGACCACGTGCGGATCATGGTGGAGGAGTCCAGCATGATCGAGGGGCTGGCGGATCTGGAAGGCTGCGTCATCGGCGTGCGGGAGAATACGGATCACGCGCTGTCCCTGGTCAACTACATGGCGGAGCAGGGGATGATCCAGCCGGTGGACGGGGACGCCTTCGACCCGGAGACCTACAGCGGCGCCGTCACCTTCCGGGTGATCGGCACCTATGCCGCCGTCTCTGACGCGCTGGAGTCCGGCGAGGTGGACGCCTTCCTCGCCGACGGCTCCATCCTGAGCGGCTTTCACGACGACGGTCGGGTGCTTCTGCCGGACGAGCTCTCCGAGCAGCCCTACGGCGTGGGTATGGTGAAGGGCTCCTCGCTGTCGGGCCGGGTGTCGGAGATCATCGACCGCTGGCTGGAGGACGGCACCATCGCGACGCTGACGGAGAAATGGAGGATCTGACGGTGGAGAACAACACGGCAACGGCCACAGAGGCCAGAGTTTCCAGAAACCGGACGATCATCCGCTGGATCGTGATGGCGGTGGTGCTGGCGGCCATCGTGGCCGCGGCCATGAGCGTGATCGGCAGCTTCAAGCTGCGCACCAGCGAGGAGGAGATCTACGCCACCAACCGCATCCGGGTAAATACGGTGATCCAGACCCTTGAGGACGGCGGCGCCGAGCAGGATGAGCTGTACCAGGAGTACGACGAGATGTACGCGGCCAAGCTCAAGAACACCAAGTACTACTTCGCCCGCATCGACCGCGCCACCATCGACGACAGGTTCGCCCGGACGGCGGCGGAATTTGCCGGCATGGACTCCGCCGCGGTCATCGACGCCCAGGGAAACGTGTACAGCACCTGGCACTGCGACTACGAATTCACCCGCAACCGCTTCAACATGCTCCGCTCCCCCGGCGGGGACGACCGCACCACCCAGCCCTTCAACATCACCGGGGAGGACGGCGTTGTCCGCCGGTTCTACGGCATGGAGGTCGCTCCCGGCCGCATCCTGGTGTTTGTCCAGGACTGGACGAAGACCCAGAACACCATCCGGCGGATGACCTCCTGGGGCTCCATCCTGCAGCACCTGGTCAGCGTGGACACGGTGTCCATCGCGGTCTCCCTGAACGACTATTCTTACCTCTATAACCCCATCGACGACCTGACGGGCAAGGACGCCCTGCAGAACGGCATGGAGATCGAATACCTCCACGACTCCTATGAGGGCGAGCTCACCTTTGGCGGGGAGAAATGGTGCGCCGTGGGCCGGCAGTGGAACGACGCCATGGTGTTCGTCCTGACCCGCGCCACCGCCAATATCGTCGACGACGGACTGCTCATCGGCTCCATCAGCATCGTGCTCACCATCTTTGTGCTGCTGGTGGCGGCCTTCGGCGCCATCATCAACCGGGACAACATCCGCATGGGCAAAATGCCCCATTTCATCTCCCTCATCTGGCGGCGGAACGCCAGGGGGGAGAAGAAGGGAATCCTCAACTTCAACCTGGACGTGGCGGGCAAGCTGCTGCCCATCGCCCTCATCGGCGTCGCGGCGGTGGCGGCGCTGAGCTACTATATCCAGTCCCTCAACGCCCTGTCCTCCATCGCCTATGAGGCCAACTGGAACACCGTCCGCATCACCGATACGCTGGCCGACAACACCGAGTCCGCCGACGTGGTGAACAGCGAGTACAAGGAGATGTACCTGGAGAAGTGCACCCAGATCGCCGAGATCCTGGAGAAAAACCCCTACTACGTGCTGATCTTCAACCCGGACGCGGATAACGTCCACGCCCAGGATGTGGTGCGGGGGGACGACGGCCAGGTGATCGCCGGGCTGGACAGCTATGGAAATCCGTGCTGGTCCATCAGCGAACAGCCCTTCCTGCGCAGCCTCAGCGAGCTCAACGACATCGAGAAGATCACCGTGTTCGACGAGAACGGCCGCATTATGGCCACCAACAACAAGGAGTGGTATTTCTCCGTCTCCGACGACCCCGAGAGCCAGTCCTATGCCTTCCGGGAGATCCTGGAGGATCACCAGGACGTGATCGCCCAGGACGTCTCCGTCGATGACGAGGGCAGCTACCGGCAGTACATCGGCAGCGTGTTCCATTACTACACCGTGCAGAATGAGGACGGCTCCACCGCCTATGTCTCCCTGGACGACTACAACAGCCAGCTGGCGGGCACCTGGGAGGGCAGCCCCATCCTGCGGCATCGGGGCCTGGTGCAGATCAGCATCTCCCCGGAGCGCCTGCGCGCCGTGACGGAGACCGCCTCCATGTACTATGTGGCGGATCACACCACCGTCCACGGCACCGGCTTTATGACCATCTTTGACGACAGCGACGAGCACCTGTGCGTCTACTCCAGGCTGGCCGACAACATCGGCAAACCGGCGGCCAGCATTGGCCACAGCGCCGACGCCTTCGACCCCTCCGGCGAGAGCTACAACGGCATCGATACCCTGCAGGGGACGAGATACTTCCAGACGTTGAAACTCACCGGCGGGGACTATATCGGTGTGTCGGTGCCCCTGAGCACCGTGTACGCCGGCCGCGCGGAGCTGGCGCTGATGGTGCTGGCGGTGGTCGCCGTGGCCATGCTGGCGGTGTTCCTCTGGTCCTGCTGCTTCAGCGCGGCCACCGAGAAGCTGTATGAGGAGAGCACGGATGCGGAGAGCGGCCGCGTCCGCAACGAGCAGGAGCCCTTCCTCCTCACCATGCCCTCCGGCAAGACCCGCCGTGTGCGCTCCGCCGCCGCCCGGTGGGACGCGGAGTACATCCCCTGGAACTCCAAGACGCCGGATCAGAAGTTCGCGGCGGTGACCAAGGTGGTGTTCCACTGCTTTGCCACCTTCCTGTTCCTGTGCATCCTGCTCTCCCGTGCCGGCGTCATCCCCATCGACGCCATCAACTATGTGTACGAGGGCGTGTGGTCCAAGGGCGTCAACATCTTCGCTATGACCAACTGCGCCATCACCCTCATCATGGTGTTTGAGATCGCCATGGTGATCGAGATCGTCATCGAGAACGCCACCAGCAGCATGGGCAGCCGGGCCGAGACCCTGGGCCACCTGCTGTCCTCCGTGGTGCGCTACGGCGTGACGCTGTACGCCATCTTCTACGTGCTGTACATGTGCGGCCTGGACACGCAGAGCCTCATCGCCTCCGCCGGTATCCTGTCCCTGATCGTCGGCCTCGGCGCCCAGAGCATGATCCAGGACATCCTGGCCGGCCTGTTCATCGTGTTCGAGGGCGAGTTCCGGGTGGGCGACATCGTCACCGTGGGCGACTTCCGCGGCAACGTGCTGGAGATCGGCCTGCGCACCACCAAGATCGAGGATCCCACCAAGAACATCAAGGTGTTCAACAACTCCACGCTGTCCGGCATCATCAACATGACCAAGGAGGCATCTTACGCCGCCATCGACGTGGGCATCGAGTACGGCGAGTCCCTGGAGCGGGTGGAGGCGGTGCTGGCCGCCGAGCTGCCCGAGGTGAAGAAGCGCCTGCCCGCCATTCTGGACGGCCCCTTCTACAAGGGCGTGTCCATGCTCAACAACAGCAGCGTGGATCTGAAGATCCTGGCCATGTGCAAGGAGGGCGACCGCATCCAGCTCTGCCGCGACCTGTACCGGGCCGTCTACCTGATCTTCAACAAGCACAACATCAACGTGCCCTTCCCGCAGGTCACCGTCAGCTACCTCAGGGAGGACGAGGAAAAGTCCGACGAAGACAACGCCAAACATGAGATCGACCGGACGCTGGATAAGCTCACGGAGGACGAAGAAGACGATGAAGAAGACGAGACTCCCGTGGACAAGGCTTGAGCGGCTGGCGGCGGCGCTGGCGCTTGCCCTGCTGATGATCTGCCCCGCCTTTGCGGCGGAAGCCCCCGAGGCGGAGCCCGCCAAACAGCCAGCCGAGACGTCTACCGAGAGCGGCGGCGGTCTGCTGACCACCCTGGGCGCCGGCGGCGGCACCGCCGTGCTCATCGGCGCGGGCGCCTTCACCTACGTCCGCAAAAAGGTGAGCGAAGAGAGGAAAAAGAAACCTCAGGAGTTCGTATACTACGAGAACCACACCCGCAACGGTACCCTTGTATAAAACAGTGAGGTCAATGCTATGTCTATTCCTGATTATAAAGAGGCCCTGAAACTGGGCCAGAGGGAATTCCGCGCCTGCGTCACCCGGGGCGAGTATCCCTATCTGTCCGTGTTGGACGACTTCCTCCCCGCCGATCGGTTCAACCGGAGTATCACGGTGGGAGAGGTGGATATCCCCATGGCGTTCATCGTGGGCACCCGCACCAGCGGGCGCACCAGCGCCTTTGCCCGAAACTTTATGCCGCTGATGGAATTGGACACCGAGTTTTCCACCAAGTGGATCGCCCTGAGCGACGCCCACCTGGAGGAGGGGATCCGGGACGCGGTAAAGGTCTATGAATACATGAACCGCTACTACGTGGAGGAGGGCAACAAGCGTGTGTCCGTGCTGAAGTACTTCGGCGCGGAGAGCATATACGCCCATGTGATCCGGGTGCTGCCCCAGCGCAACGGCTCCCGGGAGGTAGAGCTGTACTTTGAGCTGCTGGACTTCTATAAACTCAGCGGCACCAATTTCATCGAGTTCTCCAAGCTGGGCGACACCGCCAGGTTCCAGGCGCTGGCGGGCAAGGGGCCGGAGGAGCCGTGGAGCGACAGCGAGCGGCTGGCCTTTTCCGCCTCCTATTACTATTTCCGCCGGGCCTACGATGCCTGCGGGGGCAAAAAGCTGTCCTCCACCGTGGGGGACGCCATTCTGGCGTTCCTCCGGGTGTATGGCTGGCAGACCTTCCGCACCGCCTCTGAGGGCGAGATGAAAAAGCTGCTGTCGAAGGCGTGGGAGGAGATCGCCCTCCAGCAGGAGCAGGAGCCCATCGACGTGAAGCTGGCCCCCGAGGAGAAGAAGCCCGGCCTCATCACCAAGGTGCTCATCCCCGGGGAGGGCAAGGGCAGCAAGGTGGCCTTCATCCACGACCGGGATCCCGGATCCGCCGCCTGGACAAAGGGCCACGAGGAGGGCCGCCTCCACGTGCAGGAGGTGTTCGGCAGCAGGATCGACACCACCTCCTATTTCAACGCCATGGAGTACGACCCGTACCAGGTCATCGAGGGCGCCATCAAGGAGGGCAATACCATCCTGTTCACCACCTCGCCCCGGCTGCTGCCCGCGTCTTTGCGGGCGGCGGTGGAGCACCCGGACGTGTCCATCCTCAACTGCTCGCTGAACCAGTCCCACCGGTATATCCGCACCTACTACGCCCGCATGTACGAGGCGAAATTCGTGGTGGGCGCCATCGCCGGGGCGCTGGCCGGGGGAAACGACGTGGGCTACATCGGCGACTACCCCATCTACGGGCAGATCGCCGGCGTCAACGCCTTCGCCCTGGGGGTGCAGATGGTCAACCCCACCGCCAAGGTCTATCTGGAGTGGTCGTCGGTAGACGGGGTGGCCGCCGCCATGAAGCGGCTCACCGACCGGGGCATCCGGCTCATGTCCGCTCTGGATCAGACCAGAAAGGGGGACGAGGGCTGGGCCAGCTTCGGCCTGTCCCTGGTCACCGAGGGCGGCCGGGTCGTCCTGGCCAATCCGGTGTGGAACTGGGGCGTCTACTACGAGGAGATGCTCCGCCGCATCAAGGACAAATCCTTCCGGGCGGAGTATGAGGAGACCGACCGCGCCGTCAACTACTACTGGGGCATGTCCGCCGGCGTGGTGGAGGTGCAGTGCTCCGACAAGGTGCCGCCCAGCACCCGCAAGCTGGCGGGGCTGCTGCAAAGCGCCATCCGAACCGACCTGTGCCGGCCCTTCCGGGGCACGCTGTACGCCCAGAGCGGAAAAGAGATGGAGGGCGACCTCACCACCGAGCAGATCATCAGCATGGACTGGCTGGTCGAGAACATCAAGGGCTCCATCCCCGTCTACGACCAGCTCACCGACCTGGGCAAGGCCACGGTGGATCTGGTGGGCGTGAAGCCCGCCGTGAAAGATAAGAGGGAATAGGGATGAAGATCCTGGCCGTGTCGGATGTGGCCGCCAAATATTATTTCGACTACTACACGCCGGGCAAGCTGGACGGGGTGGATCTCATCCTGTCCTGCGGCGACCTGAGCCGGGAATATCTGGAGTTTCTGGTGACCATGGCCCACTGCCCGCTGCTGTACGTCTGCGGCAACCACGACGACCGGTTCGAGCTGTATCCCCCCGAGGGCTGCGACTGCATCGACGACCGGCTCTACGTCTACAACGGGATCCGCATCCTGGGCCTGGGCGGCTCCTTCCGCTACCGGGACGGAAAGCACATGTTCACCGAGGAGCAGATGCGCCGCCGCGTCAAAAAGCTGAAGCGGGCCCTGCAGAAGAACGGCGGATTTGACATCCTGATGACCCACGCCCCCGCCCGCCACTTCAACGACTTTGACAACCTGTCCCACCGGGGGTTCGAGTGCTTTGGCGAGCTGGTGGAGCAGTACAGGCCCAAATATTTCATCCACGGCCACATCCATACCAATTACGGCATCCGGATCCCTCAGATCTCCCGACTGGGGGAGACCACCGTCATCAACGCCTGCGACCACTGCCTGTTCGATTACTGAGAAATTTGACCTTGCGCCGTGTCCGCCTTTGTGCTATGATGGTCACAGATCACCGAGAGGAAAGGGGAGACCGCTATGACCGCCCAGGAGGCCATTCACGAGCTCCAGAACATCAAAAACTACTGCACCGCCAGCGCTCTGCCCGCGCTGGATTACGCCATCGCCATGCTGACGAAACAGCTGGACGAGGAGCCGGAAGAGGAGCAGAAGTAACACCGACACGCAAAACGGCGGCGGGCCAGATGGCCCGCCGCCGCTTTTGATGTATCAAAGTACTTTGGAGAGAAATTCCTTTGTCCGCTCCTCCGAATATTCATACATTGTTGTGGGATTTTTCGAATCGCGTACACACATTATCGGTTTAACTTGACAAAGAATGCCCCCGGTGATAATATCCCATCCGTATAGAAGGGAGAGAGCGTTTATGTACGCAACTGTCTGGGCGCTTTTACCGCCCGTTATCGCCATCGCTCTGGCGCTGATCACAAAGGAAGTTTATTCCTCGCTGTTCATCGGCATCCTGGCCGGCGGCCTGCTGTACGCCGTCCCCGGCGCCGGCAGCGTGGGCGCCGCCTTTGAGGGCACCCTGACCCACGTGTTCAGCGACGGCATCGTGGCCAACCTGACCGACGCCTACAACGTGGGCATCCTGGTGTTCCTGGTGATTTTGGGCGCCATGGTGTGCCTGATGAACAAGGCCGGCGGCTCCGCCGCCTTCGGCCGCTGGGCGGCCGGCAACATCAAGACCCGCGTGGGGGCCCAGCTGGCCACCGTGGTGCTGGGCGTGCTCATCTTCATCGACGACTACTTCAACTGCCTCACCGTGGGCTCAGTCATGCGGCCGCTGACCGACAAGCACCGGGTGTCCCGGGCCAAGCTGGCCTATCTCATCGACGCCACCGCCGCCCCGGTGTGCATCATCGCCCCGGTGAGCTCCTGGGCCGCCGCCGTGGCCAGCTACGCCGAGGACGGCCAGGGCCTGATGCTGTTCATCCGGGCCATCCCCTATAACTTCTACGCCCTGTTCACCGTGGTGATGATGGTGGGCATGATCCTGCTGAAGGTGGACTTCGGCTCCATGGCCAGGCACGAGAAGAACGCCCAGGAGACCGGCGACCTGTTCTCCGGCTCCAACCCCTACACCGGCGTCAACGACGACGAGGCTGGGACAAAGGGCAAGGTCATCGACCTGGTGCTGCCCATCGTGGTGCTGATCGCCGCCTGCATCATCGGGATGCTGTACTCCGGCAACTTCTTCCTGCCGGGGGACGAGGGCTATCTGAACGTGGTCACCGCCTTCTCCAACTCCGACGCCTCCGTGGGCCTGATGCTGGGCTCCGCCGTGGGCCTGGTCATCACCATGATCTTCTACCTCTGCCGCCGGGTCCTCTCCTTCAAGGAGATGATGGACGCCATCCCCGAGGGCTTCAAGGCCATGGTGCCCGCCATCCTGATCCTGGCCTTTGCCTGGACCCTCAAGACCATGACCACCTCCCTGGGGGCCGCCGAGTTCGTCAAGGGCGTGGTGAAGGGCTCCGCCGGGGCGTTCCACGCCTTCCTTCCCGCCCTGGTGTTCCTGGTGGGCTGCCTGCTGGCCTTCGCCACCGGCACCAGCTGGGGCACCTTCGGCATCCTCATCCCCATCACCCAGGAGGTCTTCTCCGCCGACAACCCGCTGTCCATCATCTGCATCGCCGCCTGCATGGCCGGCGCCGTCTGCGGCGACCACTGCTCCCCCATCTCCGACACCACCATCATGGCCTCCGCCGGCGCCCAGTGCGACCACGTGAACCACGTGTCCACCCAGCTGCCCTACGCCGTCACCTGCGCGGCCATCTCCTGCGTGTGCTACATCTTTGCCGGCCTGCTGGCCGCGGCGGGCATCCCCGGCGTCATCATGCTGCCCGTGGGCGCGGTGATGATCGTCGGCATGCTGCTTCTGATCAAAAAGCGCCAGAGCGCGTAACAACATCCGCTTTGAGGGCCGCCGGAGCGCCGGCGGCCTTCTCGCCGTCTCACAGGAGGGGACGCCTATGGCCGTCAACACGCCGAAAACCTGCCGCAATCAGATCATGTACTCCGTATTCGTCCGCAACCACACCGGGGAGGGCACCTTCGAGGGCGTCCGCCGGGATCTGAACAGGATCAAAAGCCTGGGCACGGACGTGATCTGGCTCATGCCCATTCACCCCATCGGGGAGCAAAAGCGCAAGGGCACACTGGGCAGCCCTTACGCCATCCGGGACTACCGGGCGGTGAACCCGGAGTTCGGCACCCTCGACGACTTCAAGCGCCTGATGGACGACATCCACGCCCACGGTATGAAGTGCGTCATCGACGTGGTGTACAACCACACCTCGCCGGACTCGGTGCTGGCGGCCACCCACCCCGAGTGGTTCTATCACCGGGCCGACGGCTCCTTCGGCAACCGGGTGGGGGACTGGTCGGACGTCATCGACCTGGACTATTCCGATCCCGCCCTG
>CANQZJ010000067.1 GCA_947628315.1 uncultured Oscillospiraceae bacterium | reverse complement strand
GTCTTGATGATGGTGCCGATGAGCAGGGAGCAGAACAGGCCCTGGGCCATGGCCCCCAGGGCGTCGATGCCGTAGCGTTTCGCGGAGAACACGATGTTCTTCCGCTTCAAAAACGCCTTTACTTTTTCCATCGCGAATACCGCCTTTCCACGCGCACAAAAAACAGTCCGCAGCAGAGGAATCTCTGTTGCGGATTATTATAGTCGGCGGGGCGGATTTGTCAATCGTCATTTTGACCACGGCGGTACAGCCGCCGCCCCTTCCCTTTCGCCGGAAAGTGTGCTATTATGGAAAAAATCACTTGAAAGGGGCCCTTTCCATGACCGACCGCGAACTTGTCGACCTGGCCTTCACCATGCTGGATCGCGCATACGTGCCCTACTCCCGCTTCCCCGTGGGGGCCGCCCTGGAGACGGCGGACGGCTCGGTGTTCACCGGCTGCAACGTGGAGAACGCCGCCTACGGCTCCACCATCTGTGCCGAGCGCTGCGCCCTGCTGAAGGCGGTGAGCGAGGGCCGCCGGGATCCGGCGCGCATCGCCGTCGCCGGCATGGGGGAGGACTACTGCTGGCCCTGCGGCGCCTGCCGGCAGATGCTCTATGAGTTCAACCCGGATATGGAGGTACTGTGCGCCAACCGGGATCGGGCGTTCGTCAAGGTCACGCTCCGGGAGCTGATGCCCCACGGGTTCGGCCCCGCTTCTCTCTGCTAAAGCAAAAAAGGCTTGCAATTTTCCGCCGTCCGCTATATGCTGTGTCCGGCAAAATCCATCTGGAAGGGATGTTTTACTATGGTAATCGTCATGAAGCCCGGCACCAGCCAGGCGAAGATCCGGGCGCTGGTGACCCGGTTGGAAAAAGATCACGGCGTAAAGGTGGGCATCACCAACGGCGTGGACTGCTCCATTCTGGGTCTGGTGGGCGACACCACCCACATCGACATCGACAAGCTCTCCATGAACGAGGACGTGGAGCGGGTCATGCGGGTGCAGGAGCCCTATAAAAAGGCCAATCGCAAGTTCCACCCGGAGGACACCGTCGTCGACGTGAACGGCGTCAAGGTGGGCGGCGGGCGGTTCACCGTCATCGCCGGGCCCTGCTCGGTGGAGAGCGAGGAGCAGATCGTTGGGGTGGCCAGAGATGTGGCCGCCGCCGGGGCCGCCATGCTCCGGGGCGGCGCGTTCAAGCCCCGCACCTCCCCCTACTCCTTCCAGGGCATGGGGGTGTCCGGCCTTGACCTGCTGCTGGAGGCCAAGGCGGCCACCGGCCTGCCCATCGTCACCGAGATCATGAGCCCCAAATACTGCGAGCTGTTCGAGCAGGAGGTCGACCTGGTGCAGATCGGCGCCCGGAACATGCAGAACTTCGACCTGCTGAAAGAGGTGGGCAAGATGTCCAAGCCCATCCTGCTGAAGCGGGGCCTGTCCAACAACTACGAGGAGTGGATCATGTCGGCGGAGTACATCATGGCCGCCGGCAACGAGAACGTCATCCTCTGCGAGCGGGGCGTCCGCACCTTCGAGACCTACACCCGCAACACCCTGGATCTGTCCGCCATCCCCGCCATCCGGCGGATGAGCCATCTGCCCATCGTGGTGGATCCCTCCCACGCCGCCGGCATGTACTGGATGGTGGAGCCCCTGGCTATGGCCGCCGCCGCGGTGGGCGCGGACGGGCTGATGGTGGAAGTCCACAACGACCCGCCCCACGCCAGGTGCGACGGCGCTCAGTCCCTGACGCCGGAGTCCTTCGACCACCTGATGGAGAAGATCAAGCCGCTGGTGTCGCTGATGGGCAAGACGCTGGAGTGATTTTATGATAAGGGAGGCCCTCCCATGAAGACCCTGACCGTGGCCCTGCCGGGCCGGGAATACAATATTCTGATCGAGCGCGGCCTGCTGAAGGGCGCCGGGGCGTATATCCGCACCGCCTGCCCCAGGGCGAAGCGCGTCTTTGTCGTCACCGACGACAATGTGGCCCCCCTGTATCTGGAGCAGGTGGAGACGGGCCTGCGGGGCGCGGGGCTTGACACCGCCGCCGCCGTCCTCCCCGCCGGGGAGGAGACCAAGTCCGGCGCCATGCTGCTCACCCTCTGGGAACAGATGATGGAGTTCGGCCTCACCCGCACCGACGCCGTCGCCGCCCTGGGCGGCGGCGTGGTGGGCGACCTGGCGGGCTTCGCCGCCGCCACCATCCTGCGGGGGGTGGACTTTGTGCAGATCCCCACCACCCTGCTGGCCCAGGTGGACTCCTCTGTGGGCGGCAAGGTGGCCGTGGATCTGGATCACGGCAAGAACCTGGCCGGCGCCTTCTGGCAGCCCAGGCTGGTGCTGATGGATCCCGACGCGCTGGACACCCTGCCCCTGCCGGTATTCATGGCGGGCATGGCGGAGGTGCTGAAATACGGCTGCATCTGGGACGCCGGTTTCTTCGGCTTCCTGGCCGCCCGGCCCGCCCGAAATGAGCTGATGGCGGACATCGAGTACATCCTCCACACCTGCTGCGACATCAAGCGGCAGGTGGTCATGGAGGACGAACGGGACACCGGCCTGCGCATGATCCTGAACTTCGGCCACACGGTGGGCCACGCCTATGAGAAGGCGGGCCGCTATGTGGAGTGGAACCACGGCGAGGCGGTGGCCGCCGGCATGTGCGCCGCCGCCAAGCTGGGCGTGTCCCTGGGCGTCACCCCGCCGGACGTACCCAAAAAGATCGAAAACGCCGTGGCCGCCCTGGGTCTGCCCACGTTTATCCCCTGCTCCCGGGGCGATTTGACGGCGGCGGTGGGGCTGGACAAAAAGAGCGCCGGCGATCACATCAGCCTGATCCTGCTGGACAAAATGGGCCACGCGGTGCCCGTGAAAATGGAAAAGGACGCGGTGCTCCGCAGCCTGGAGGCCGTCTGCGGAGGTGACGCGCCGTGAATGTGACCATCACCCCCACCCTGCTGCGCTCCCGGCCAGACAGCCCCGTGGCGCTGCCCGCCTCCAAGTCCCAGGCCCACCGCATGATCCTGGCCTGGGCGCTGTCCAGCGCGGAGGGTTCCCTTGCCTACACCGCCCCGTCCCAGGACATCCTGTCCACCGAGCACTGCGTGGACGCGCTGCTCGGCGAGGGGAACGGCCTCCCGCTGCTGGACTGCGGCGAGAGCGGCTCCACCCTCCGTTTTCTCATCCCCGTGGCGCTGGTGAAGCGGGGCGGCGGCGTGTTCATCGGGCGGGGCCGCCTGATGGAGCGCCCCCAGCAGCCCTACTTTGACATCTTCCGGGAAAAAGGCGTCTTTTATGAGCAAAAGGACGGCAAGCTGACCGTCCGGGGCGCCCTCACCCCCGGCGAGTACCGGCTCCCGGGAAATGTGTCCTCCCAGTTCGTCACCGGCCTGCTGTTCGCCCTGCCCCTGCTGGACGGCGGCAGCGACGTCGTCCTCACCTCCCCGCTGGAGAGCCGGGGTTACGTGAATATGACTCTGGACGTGCTGGATCAGTTCGGCGTGGCGGTGGACAACTGGGGCTATGAGCGGTTCCACATCCCCGGCGGCCAGCAGTTCCGGCCGCCCCACGCCCCCTACATCGAGCCCGACTGGTCTCAGGCCGCCTTCTGGATCGCCGCGGACAATCTGGGCAGCGCGGTGGCGCTGGCGCTGGATGGCCGGGACTACCGCTCCTCCCAGGGGGACAAGGTCATCGCCCCGCTGGCGGAACAGCTGGGCAGGCCCGGCGACGTGACCGTCGACGTGTCCCAGTGCCCTGACCTGGCCCCGCCCCTGGCGGCCATGGCCGCCGTGCGGGAGGGCACGACCTATATCGTCAACGCCGCCCGCCTCCGCATCAAGGAGAGCGACCGGCTCTCCACCATCGCCCAGGCCCTTACCGCCCTGGGCGGGTCGGTGACCGAGGGCGGGGACAGCCTCACCATCGTGGGCAGATCCTCCCTCCCCGGGGGCGTGGCGGTGGACAGCCATAACGACCACCGCATCGCCATGATGGCGGCCATTCTCGCCACCCGGTGCGAAGCGCCTGTCACCGTCATGGGCGCGGAGTGTGTGGCGAAATCCTACCCCGCCTTCTGGGAGGACTACCGGAACCTGGGCGGCATCATTGTGAAAGACGAGGTGTGACCCATGAAATACACCCTTTTCGGAGAGTCCCACGGCCCCGCCGTGGGCGTGGTGCTGGAGGGCGTCCCCGCCGGTCTGGCGCTGGACATGGAGGCCATCCAGTTCGATATGTCCCGCCGCGCCCCCGGCAGGAACGACCTCTCCACCGCCCGCAGGGAGGCCGACGTGCCCCACATCGCCTCCGGCGTGTTCGAGGGCAGAACCACCGGCGCGCCCCTGTGCGCGGTGGTCGAGAATACCGACACCCGCTCCAAGGACTATGAGCGCACCCGTGATCTGGCCCGGCCCGGCCACGCCGACTATGCCGCCCACGTCCGCTACGGCGGCTTCAACGACTACCGCGGCGGCGGCCATTTCTCCGGCCGGCTCACGGCGGCGCTGGTGTTCGCGGGGGCTGTCGCCAAGCAGATCCTGGCACAGAAAGGCGTCACCGTAGCCGCCCACATCAGCTCCGTCTACGGCATCTCCGACGACCCCATGGAGGAGCTGGAGCCCCTGCTGGCCGCCCAGAAAAAGGACTTCCCCGTGCTGAACGACGAGGCGGGCCAGCGGATGCAGGAGGCCATTTTAGAGGCCAAGGGCGACCTGGACAGCGTGGGCGGGGCCATCGAGTGCGGGGTGTTCGGCCTCCCCGCCGGCCTGGGCGCTCCCGGCTTCGGGCAGAACGCCGAGGGCATCTTCTCTCAATATCTGTTCGCCGTCCCCGCGGTCAAGGCGGTGGCCTTCGGCGCGGGGGTGGCCTTCGGCCTCATGCGGGGCAGCGAGGCCAACGACCCCCTGTACGTGGACGAGGACGGCTCCGTCAAGGCGGAGCAGAACTGCGCCGGCGGCATCAACGGCGGCATCACCAACGGCATGCCCCTGACCTTTGAGGTCACCATGCGGCCCACGCCATCCATCGCCCGCCAGCAGTTCACCGTGGACATGGCGAAAAACGAGAACGCCGTGCTGGAGCTCAAGGGCCGCCACGACCCCTGCGTGGTGCACCGGGCGGTGCCTGTCATCGAGGCCGCCGCCGCCCTGGCCGCCTGTGAACTCATGGGCGTCTGAGGTACATCTATGGAGTTTCGAAAAACCGACGAAAACGTTGTCATTCTCCCCGGCGCGGCGGTGCTGGGCGACGTGACTTTCGGCCCGGACTGCTCCGTGTGGTTCAACGCCGTCATCCGGGCGGACACCGCGCCCGTGGTCATCGGAGAGGGCTGCAATATCCAGGATAACGCCACTATCCATGTCTCCCCCGACCACCCCGTCACCCTGGGGGACTTCGTCACCGTGGGCCACGGGGCCATCCTCCACGGCTGCGCCATCGGCAGCCGGGTGCTGGTGGGGATGGGCTCCACTATCCTCAACGGCGCGGTCATCGGCGACCGCTGCCTCATCGGGGCGGGCTCCCTGGTCACCGGGAAGATGAACGCCCCGGCGGGGTCCCTCATCCTGGGCAGCCCCGCCACCGTCCGCCGGCCCCTGACCGAGCAGGAGTTGGAGCAGATCGAGACCGCCGCCCAAAACTATCTCCGGGAAAAGGAGCTGTATCGCTGATGGACGAATTGCAGGGCTATCGGGACCAGATCGACGCCATTGACCGGGACCTGATCGAGCTGTTCCGCCGCCGGATGGAGGTCACCCAGCAGGTGGGGGAGTATAAGCGCGCCAACGGCATCCCCGTGCTGGACGAGGAGCGGGAGCGGCAGGTGCTCCGGAACAAGGGGGACCTGGCCGGCCCCGCCCTCCGCCCCGCCGCCGTCACCCTGTTCCAGACCATCCTGTCCCTGTCCCGCCGGCAGCAGCGGGACCTGATGGGCGCCGAGGACGCCAACCCCGGCCTGGCCCGCTATGGGGAGGCCCGTATCCGGGTCCGCCGCCCCATCGAGCGGCCCCGGGTGGTCTACCAGGGGGTCCCCGGGGCGTACAGTGAGCAGGCCGCCGTCAACTTCTTCGGGGACGGGGTGGATTCCACCGGCCTGGAGCAGTTTGAGGACTGCTTCGCCGCCGTGAAGGAGGGCCGGGCCGACTACGCCGTGCTGCCCATCGAGAACTCCTCCACCGGGGCCATCCGGCAGATCTATGACCTGATGACCCAGTACGAGTGCTTCATCGTGGGGGAGACCACCGTGAAGGTGGAACACTGCCTCATGGCTCTGCCTGGGGCCACCTTGGAGGGCATCACCCACGTCTACTCCCACGAGCAGGGGTTGTTCCAGTGTGAGCGGTATCTGAACGCCCACCCGGACTGGAAGCAGGTGCCCCAGGCGGATACCGCCGGCTCCGCCCAGATGGTGGCCTCCAGCGGCGACCTCACCAAGGCGGCCATCTGCTCGGAGCGGGCCGCCGCCATCTACGGGCTGACTATCCTGGCCCGCGCCATCAACCACAATACCCAGAATACCACCCGCTTCGTGGTGGTCTCCCCCCGGATGGAGCTGCGCCCCGGCGCGGACAAGATCAGCACCGTGTTCGTCATCCCCCATGAGGCGGGGTCCCTCCATGAGATTTTGTCCACCTTCGCCGTCCACGGGCTGAACATGGTGAAGCTGGAGTCCCGGCCCCTGCCGGAACGGAACTGGGAGTACATGTTCTTTTTGGAGTTCACCGGCGCGCTGGACGACCCGGAGGCCGCCGACGCCCTGCTGGAGCTGGCCCAGACCACCGGGGACTTCCGGGTGCTGGGGAACTTCAAATCCAACCTGAATTAGCGGCCCGCCAGCGCGCCAAGGCGCAAACCCAACGCCAGTCCGCTGCGAAAAATGGCCTGTTGAAGAAAAAAGTCCTGCTCCGCCCGAATATCGGTGTACCACTCCAACCGTTCCCGCGTCAGGACAGCCGCAAGGCTCTCCTCCTGACGAGAAAGCGCCGCCGTACACTCGGAGTAGTATCCCAGTTCATCGGCGTCCAGCATACGGATGGTTTCTTCAAAGCGTTCCATAGCGTATTTGTAAAGCAATTCAAGATGTGATATCATAGGGTTATCTCCACTTGCACAGGCAAAATCGCCTGTTTTTGAGTGATTTCATTATAACCGCTCAAAAGTAAGCTGTCAAGACCAAAAGGAGATTTTTATGGCGAATTTTAGTGAACGGCTCCGTGAGTGCCGCAAAAGCGTGAACATGCGTCAGGAGGACGCGGCCCAAGAGCTGGGTATCCAATACTCCACCTACCGCCGTTATGAGCAGGGCGGCACTGAGCCGACCATCTCCGCCGCCGCCCGTATCGCGGACTACTTCGGGGTCACACTGGACTACCTCGCTGGCCGCGCTGACCGCTGAACCCCAGGCCCAGGAAGGAGTTTCCCGTGAAAAAGAAGAATCTCGTCCTCATCGGCATGCCCGGCTCCGGCAAGACGAAAATCAGCCGGGCGTTGTCCGAGCTGCTCTCCATGCCCGCCGTGGACACCGACGACCTGGTGGAGGAGGCCGCGGGCCGCACCATCCCGGACATCTTCGCGTCCGACGGCGAGGCCGCCTTCCGGGCCATGGAGACCGCCGCCGCCAAGAAGGCCGCCGCCCTGGAGGGCGCCGTCATCGCCACCGGGGGCGGCATCATCCTCCGGCCTGAGAACATGGCGGCGCTGAAGGCCACGGGCATCGTGTTTTTCCGTGACCGGGAGGTGGCCGCCATCCTGGGGGAGGATCTCTCCGGGCGGCCCCTCATCGGGCCGGACTCGGAGCGGGTCTGGAAGCTCTATGACCAGCGGCTCCCCCTCTACCAAAAGTATGCCGACCACGTCATCTCCCACACCAACACGGTGGAGGAGGCGGCCCGGCAGATCGCGGAGCTCTACATAAAGGAGTGCGGACAATGAAGTTCCTCATCATCAACGGCCCCAACCTGAACCTGCTGGGCAAGCGGGAGCCGGGCATCTACGGCGACCGGAGCTACGACGCCCTGTGCAATCTCATCAGGGACTACGCCGCCGCCCACGGTTCGGAGGCCGACTGTTTCCAGTCCAACCACGAGGGCGCCATCATCGACGCCATCCACGCCGCCGACGGGGTGTACGACGCCATCGTCATCAACCCCGGGGCCTACACCCACTACAGCTATGCCATTCTGGACGCCCTGAAGGCGGTGGACGTGCCCGCTTATGAGGTGCACATCAGCCACATCGACCGGCGGGAGCCCTTCCGGGCGGTGTCCGTCACCGCCCCCGCCTGCGTGGGGCAGATCTACGGTCTGGGCTTCGACGGCTACCTCCGGGCCATGGATCACTTTTTGGAGGGCGGGAAATGAGCGCCTTTCAGGTGATCGGCGACCCGGTGCTCCACTCCAAATCCCCCATCCTCCACCGGGCCATGCTGGACGAGCTGGGGCTGGACTATCCCTACACCGCCCACGTGGTGAAAAAGGGGGAGCTGCCCGCCTATCTGGCCTGGGCGGAGGACAACGGGATCACCGGCTTCAACGCCACCATGCCCCACAAGGAGGATCTGATCCCCCTGCTGGACGGTCTGGACGACAGCGCCGCCCGGTGCGGCGCGGCCAACACCGTGGCCTTGCGGGACGGCAAATGGCTGGGCTTCAACACCGACGGCCTGGGCTGTCTGGAGGCGCTGAAGGAGGCCGGGATGGATCCCGCCGGGAAAACCGTCCTGGTGCTGGGCGCCGGCGGCGCGGCCAAGGCCGTGGTGCCCGCCCTGGTGTCCGGCGGCGCCGGGCGGATCTTTGTGGCCAACCGGAGCTTTCCCCGGGCCGCCGCCCTGTGCGTCCGGGACGAATCCCACCGGCTGACCCCCGCGGGATTCGACCCCGACACGCTGGCCTCTCTGGCCGCCCAGTCCCGGCTGTTGGTGAACTGCACCAGCCTGGGCATGGAGGGCACCCCCTCTCAATTTGGCGATTTCAGCTTTTTAGACGCCCTCCCCGGCGGCGCGGGGGTGTTCGACCTCATCTACCACCCGGCGGAGACGGAGCTGCTGCGCCGGGCCCGGGCCCGTGGCCTCAACGCCTCCAACGGCCTGGGGATGCTGGTGTGGCAGGCGGTGCTGGCGCTGGAGATCTTCCTGAACCGCCCGCTGGATCGGTCTGAGATGGCCGCCGCCGCCCGGGCCACGCTGGATTGACAAAGGAGACTTTATGGACGTTTCGGCCTACGCCAAAATCAACCTGACCCTGGACATCCTCCGCAGGCGGGAGGACGGCTACCACGACCTGCGGATGGTCATGCAGACCGTCACCCTGGCCGATGCCCTCACTGTGGAACCGGTCGAGGGCCGGGAGGGGGTCATGTCCTCCGACCTGCGCTACCTCCCCGCCGACGGGCGCAACTTGGCCCAGATGGCCGCCGCCGCCTTCCGGGAGGCTGTCGGGCGGGGCCCACAGGTTGACATAACAATCAAAAAGAACATCCCCGTGTGCGCGGGGCTGGCGGGGGGCAGCGCCGACGCCGCCGCCGTCCTCCGGGCCATGAACCAGCTGACCGGGGCTGATCTGTCCCCCACGGAACTGGCCGCCATCGGCGGGAAAGTGGGCTCCGACGTGCCCTACTGCGTGCTGGGCGGCACCGCCCTGGCGGAGGGCCGCGGCGAGATCCTGACCCCGCTCCCTCACCTGCCCCGGTGCCGGGTAGTCCTGTGCAAGCCGCCCTTCCCCATCTCCACCCCCCAGCTGTTTTCACGGGTGAACGTGAAGAAGATCGTCCACCGGCCGGACACCCCCGGCGTGCTGGCGGCGCTGGAGGCGGGGGATCTGGCCGGCGTGGCCCACCGCCTCTACAACGTGTTTGAGGACGTGCTGGAGCCCCGCCGCCGCGCCGAGATCGACGCCGTCAAATCCACCCTCATCGACTGCGGGGCACTGGGGGCGTCCATGTCGGGCAGCGGCCCCACGGTGTTCGGCCTGTTCGACGGCGAGACCGCCGCCCGGGCCGCCTTTGAGCGGCTGAGAGAGAATTACCAGCAGGTTTTTCTCTGCCAGACGAAAAACTGAGGTATAAAACGCGGAAACACCGTCCAAACTGTAGTTACACGCTACATAGGACGGTGTTTTTCATGTTCAAGCCTTCGAAACGGCTCCACCTGTGGGAGTCCGCCCTGCTCATCGCCTTCGCCCTGACCCTGACGGCGGGCTGCTGGGCCTCCGCCGCCGGGAGCGCCCTGGCGGATCGGGTGCTGCGGCTCCACGTCATCGCCAACTCCGACACGGACGAGGATCAGGCCTTAAAACTCACCGTCCGGGACGCGGTGCTGGCAGAGGCCGCTCAATGGCTGGAGGGCGCCGCCTCCCAGGCGGACGCCGAGGCCGCCCTCCGCCCCCATCTGAGCGAACTGCGGGAGATGGCGGCGGCCACCCTCCGGGCCCGGGGCTGTGACGACGCCGTCACCGTCGCCATCGGGGACGCATGGTTCCCCACCAAGGTGTACGGCGATTTCTCCCTCCCGGCGGGGCAGTACCGGGCCCTGCGGGTGGTCATCGGCGCGGGGGCAGGCCGCAACTGGTGGTGCGTGGTGTTCCCGCCCCTGTGCCTGGGCTCCGTCACCGAGGAGACGGCGGAGACCGCCGCGCAGTCCCTTTCCGACGATCAGGTGTCCCTCATCACCGGACAGGACGGCGGCTATGTGCTGAAATTCAAAGTCATCGAGTGGTGGAACGAACTGATGAAGCAGTTCGGCCTGGTCTCGTGAAAAGAGCGCCCTTTCCATACGGAAAGGGCGCTCTCGGCGTTCAAATCGTGTGCGGCTCAGAACAGGGGCACCACGGCGCCCTGATAGGTGTCGTTGATGTAGTCCTTCACGGTGTCGGAGCACAGGGCATCGTACAGCGCCTTGATGGCCTCGCTGTTCTCATTGCCCTCCTTGACGGCCAGCACGTTGCCGTAGGCCTCGGCGGCGGCGCCGTCGTTGGCCTCCACGGCCAGGGCGTCGGCGATCTTCAGGCCGGCGTCAAGGGCGTAGTTGCCGTTGATGACGCCCAGGTCGACAGACTCCAGCTGGGCGGGGATCTGGGCGGCCTCCAGCTCCACGATCTCCAGGTTCTTGGGGTTCTCCTCGATGTCCAGCCGGGTGGCGGTGATGCCGGCGCCCTCTCTCAGCTTGATGAGCCCCTCCTGCTCCAGCAGCAGCAGGGCCCGGGCCTCGTTGGTGGCGTCGTTGGGCACGGCGACCTGGGCGCCGTCGGCCAGCGCGTCGATGGAGGCGGTCTTGCCGGCGTACAGGCCGAAGGGCTCATAGTGGACCGCGCCCACGCTCACCAGATGGGTGCCGTTGGACTCGTTGTAGTCGTTCATGTAGGTGATGTGCTGGAAGTAGTTGGCGTCCAGGGAGCCGTCCTCCACCGAGTCGTTGGGGGTGTTGTAGTCGTTGAACTGGACGATCTCCAGGGTGATGCCCTGCTCGGCCAGGATGGGCTTCACGA
>CANQZJ010000066.1 GCA_947628315.1 uncultured Oscillospiraceae bacterium | reverse complement strand
GCTGTTGACTTTGTTTTTCAGTTCTCCCGTGATCATTGTTCTCTCTCCCTGTTCCAAGTGTAGGATGTGTAGCGGCCCCCGCCTATTTTCAGGACTTCGCCCGATTTGACCAGCGCGTTGAGGGCCCGCTGTATGGTGATCTGGCTGATGTCCGGGCATTTTTGCATGATCTCCGCCTTGGTGATTTTCCCGAGGGTGTCCTTGATAATCGCCCGCACCCGATCCGGCTTGCTGAGATCCGCGTCGGTCAGCATCCGCGCCCGGGCGGAGAACTCCCGGCAGGCCGCGGCGATCACGCCCAGCAGATACCGGACGAAGGGGGCGCAGTCGTTCTCTTTTTCGTGCCAGCCCGCGGAACTTTGCTGGAGCGCGTCATAATAGGTCTCTTTTGTCTGCTCAATGAGCTTTTCGATGCTGATATACCTGCCCACGAAGTACCCCGCCCGGTAGAGCAGCAGAAGGGTGAGCAGACGGCTCATACGGCCATTGCCGTCGTTGAAGGGGTGGATACAGAGAAAGTCCAGGACGAAGACGGGAATCAGCAGGAGCGGATCGTACTCGGCATTTTTTGCGGCCTCGTCAAAGGCCCCGCAGGCCCGCTCCACCGCCTCCGGCGTCTCCCAGGCGGGAACCGGCTGAAAGCGGACGAACTTGTTGCCCCGCTCGTCGATTTCCTGGATGACGTTGTCGGCATTTTTATAGGTCCCGCCGATGGACTTCCCGCTGAACCGGTACAGATCCCGGTGGAGCTGGAGGATGACCGAGGGCTTCAGCGGGATATAGTCATAGTTTTCATGGATGGTGGCCAGTACATCCCGGTAGCCCGCGATCTCCTGCTCGTCCCGGGATCTGGGCATGGTCTTGTCCCGCACCAGTTTTTTCAGCCGCTCATCGGAGGTAAAAATGCCCTCGATCCGGTTGGACGCCTCGGTGCTCTGGATCTTGGCCAGTTCCATGAGCTGGGTCAAGGTGTCGCCTTTTGTCCCAATGAGCATGGACTGCTCCCCTTTGTACTCGTGGATCTGTCCCAGCAGGGCCACGATGTCCGGGGTGAGCAGCTTCTGGTAGATCCCGTCATAGCTGTAATCGCGCATAAGGCACCTCGTTTCCGCAGCATTTTTCGGTTCTATAGCGCAGTTTATCATTAAAATGCTCAGGCGTCAAGTTAATTATATCATTTTTAAAAATATGATATAATTAGACGTTGCGATTTGATATTATATCTTGCCGCCGAGTTACTTGCTTCACTAAATGGGACGGCCCATGTCCGGTGCATTTGGACGGGAGCAGCATCAAAAAACTACAGCCCCTTCGGTCAACTCAGTTGAACCGAAAGGGCTTTCTCATTGCTTGCAGCAGGGCTTGTCTTATCAGTTTTGAAACTATATTAATAATTATGGAAATAGTGATTGGTATTTTCCCGAAAAACATTGAAATATGTCTTGGATCGTCATATAATTACAATGCAAAGCCATGATCTCTTTGCATTACTCCCGCAGAAGGAGGATTTGCGGCTTGTGAAAGATGTTATTTATAATGAATTTAATAAAGCGAATAAACTAACGTTTTATAATGGAGATTGTTCTAATCTTCTCAAAAGCCTTCCAGATGAATCAGTAGATTTAATTATTACCTCTCCGCCATATTGCATGGGCAAGGCTTACGAAGATCCTCATAATGATGTTGCAACTTTTAGGAGGCAGCACGAAAGTATTTTTAATGATCTATATCGCGTACTAAAGCCAGGCGGCAGCATATGCTGGCAAGTCGGTTACCACGTTTCGGAAAGATGCGTAATCCCCCTGGATTACATTGTGTATGATATCTTTATTGGGAAGAGCAGCGATAAGAAATATCCACTTATATTGCGGAACCGCATTGTTTGGACTTTTGGACATGGGTTGAACAGCTCAACGCGATTTAGCGGCAGGCACGAAATCATATTATGGTTTACTAAAGGCGATCAGTACACATTTAACCTCGATAATGTTCGAGTTCCACAAAAGTATCCCGGGAAACGATCTTATAAAGGACCAAACGCAGGAAAGCTTAGTGGCAATCCTTTAGGAAAAAATCCATCAGATGTGTGGGATATTCCTAATGTGAAAGCAAAGCATGTAGAAAAAACAAACCACCCATGTCAATTTCCTGTTGCAATACCACGGCGATTAATTTGTGCACTAACCAACAAAAACGGATTAGTTTTAGATCCTTTTATGGGATCAGGCACTACCGGTCTTGCTGCTTACATCGAAGGGCGGCGCTTTGTTGGTTCTGAAATAGTAAAAGAATACTATGATATTGCGACAGAACGGCTCAACGATGCCATTAATGGAGATGTGAAAATACGTGAAGACAAACCCGTAGCTGAGCCTGCGGCCAATACCGCTGTAGCACGGTTACCTGAGGAATTTGCGAAAGCGAGGAGCAAAAATGAAGAAACGCAGTCGGGCGGCTAAGAAAATGACGCCTCAGGAAAAGGAAAAGCTGGAGATAAGCCGCAAAAATGCTGAGTTTCGCAAGAAAATTCGCAACACTTTTTCTGGCTCTGGTTTTACCTATTACCCAACAGTTGAGAAACATTTCTCAATAGGGTCTCGTATGGTAGAACTGGATTACCTGTTCCAATATGAAAATATAATAGTGATTTGCGAAGATAACACGAAGAAAAAGAAAGATATTGATCATATCAGGAACAAAAATGAGAGTTTTATCGAAATAAAAACTAATAAGCAAACCTTACTTTCCTGGCTTATTGAAACATTCCCGGAAAAGGCTCCCTTAATCAATCGATATCGAGCAGATCGGTATTTTTTATATTATGTGTACATTTCTCAAACTGAAGTAGATCTCACCGATGAGGAAAAGCTTCGTTATAACAATCTGCTTTTTTGGGATCCCGAGACGCTTGCATATTTCAATCGTATGTCTCAGTGTATTCATTACTCAGCGCGTTATGAGCTGTTTCGTTACCTCGGTTTGAAAAACGAAGATATAGGTTACAGCGGAAGCGAAGGTACTAAGACAACGATCAAAGCTCCGATTATATATCCACAGGATGCCACTGGACTGCGAAACGGAGTACGGATAGTTTCTTTTATGATGTCTGCAGAAAAATTACTCAGTACCAGCTATATCCTTAGGAAGGATAGTTGGGAAGAATCAATGTTTTTATATCAGCGGCTAATTGAGAAGGATAAGGTAAAAAATATTCGTGCGTTTTTAGCCTCTAAGGGAGAAGCATTTTATAATAACATAATTGTTGCGCTTCCAGATAATATTACATTTGAAGACGATAGTGGTCGTTCTGTTCCAGTAGAAAGAATTGGTGATTTCCAGCACTGTAAACTTATTTTACCGGACGAGATGAATAGCGTTTGCATTATTGATGGACAACATAGGATCTTCGCTCACTATGAAGCTCCAGATACAGAAAAATATGAGGCTCAAATTTCTATACTTCGTTCCCAATTGCATCTGCTAGTAACAGGGCTCATTTTCCCACCTGCAATGAAAGAGGCTGAACGCATTAAGATTCAAAGTGAAATATTCCTCGACATTAATAACAATACCAAAAAAGTTGCTCCGAATGTACTTACTCATATTGAGATGGTTAAGGATCCTTTTTCCTCCATCGGTCTTGCACGACGTACAATCGAGCAACTAAATAAAAAACGCATCTTCCTAAATCGCTTTGAGTTGTCCGGTCTTGATAATAGCAAAATAAAAGTTGCCTCAATTATTAAATTTGCTCTCAAATATCTTGTGACCGTTACTCCGGCGGCCGGGAAAAGAAGCCTCTATGAGTTTTGGCGTGGCGATAAAGCCGCTTTTCAGGAAAAAGACGAGGCAGCTCTTGCTGACTATATTTCCTTTTGCACCTCGTGCATTAATGATTTCTTTTGTGCCGTAAAAGATAACTATAGTAGAGAATGGGATGACCCTTCATCCAAGCTCCTTTCAGTTATCTCAATTAATGGATTTATAATGACGCTTAATGGCCTGCTCGGGAAATACGGTGTAAATGATTTTCAGTTTTACAGGGATCGGCTGAAAAATCTTTCAATTGATTTCTCAAAAGATGCATTTCTTTACACTTCAAGTCAGTACAAAAAACTATCCCGACAGATACTTTCAGAGGCATTCGATTTTGCTGACGAAGATTTAAATTCTATTTAATTGTAATTACGGTATCTACTTGCTTTTCAATTAATATAATGTCAAGCAGTTTTTCAACTTCATCTGTGAATATTTTTGCGATACGCTCATCAGCCTGATTGAAGCACTCAGAGTAGTAATGATAAAACAGGCTCCCGAATTGATTGAGCCGAGCCAATTGTTCAGTGTTAATTTTCCCGAGATAATAGAATACAGATCCTCTGATTGATACTTCAATTAGTTTATCCAATTTGTCGCTCTCCTTTGATCTTTCACAGTAGATTGTTCTCAATGTTTTTCTTCATTTATACTATGCATCGCATCAGCAATCATGTCCACTGACCGTTTTTCATATTCCTTGGGCTCGCCGGAGACGTGCCGCAAGTGTGTGGTGAAGGTCAGCATGGAGCTCCTGTAAGCTCCGGTTGCAAACCTCAAGAAACATTAATGATCCCCCGGCGAAGCCGGGGGATCATTAAACATATGATCTGTTATTTGCCCGTCCCTTTTGCCAGATGCGCCACGATTTTTTCGTAGGTCTCGTCGCTGAGGTCGTGCTCCATTTTGCAGGCGTCCGCCGCGGCGGTCTCCGGGGAAACGCCCAGCCGGATCAAAACCTGCGTCAGCGTCTTGTGCCGGCCGTAGATGCGGCGGGCGATCTCCTCGCCGGGGGGCAGCAGGGTGATGGAGCCCTCTCCGTCCATCTCGATATAGCCGTTCTCCCGCAGCCTGCGCATGGCCACGCTGACGCTGGGCTTGGACAGCTCCAGCTCGTGCACGATGTCGATGGAGCGCACCGCCCCATGCTCCTCCGTCAGCTTCAAAATGGCCTCCAGATAGTTCTCGGCGGATTCGTAGATGTTCATGAGCCGTCCCTCCTCACTGGTTGCGTCAAGGACAGGTTAGCACATTCTAACGTTAAAATCAAGTTTTCAAAATTCTTCTGAAAAAGTGCTTGACAAGAGGAGTTAGCTATGATAAACTCCCTTGCGGTTAGTGAGAGCTAACCGGTTGATTGGAGGTGTTTATCGTGCCGCTGACGATGGCAAAGGCCGGGGAAACGGTGACCATCCGGAGGATCACCGGCAGGGACGAGGTGCGCCGGCACCTGGCGGAGCTGGGGTTCGTGGTGGACAGCGCGGTCACCGTGGTGAGTGAGATCGCCGGCAATCTGATCGTCCAGGTGAAGGACGCCCGGGTGGCGCTGGACAGGACTATGGCGAACCGCATCATGTTTTGAAGGAGGAGAGCTGAAATGAGGACATTGAAGGACGTGAAGGTGGGCGAGACCGCCACGGTGGTTCGGCTCCACGGCGAGGGCGCGGTGAAGCGCCGCATCATGGACATGGGCATCACCAAGGGCGTGGAGCTCTTTGTGCGCAAGGTGGCGCCCCTGGGCGACCCCATGGAGCTGAACGTCCGGGGCTACGAGCTGTCCGTCCGCAAGGCGGACGCGGAGATGATCGAGGTTCAGTGAACCCGAACGGGCTCCTTCTTCAGAAGGAGCTGTCGAGCGAAGCGAGACTGAAGATGTTTTTTCAATAGAATACTTAGCCTATCTAATTTTTTTGGCAAAGAGTTAGTGAATCCTAACCTGAAAGGAACGAGTACATATGGACATCAAAATCGCCCTGGCGGGCAACCCAAACTGCGGCAAGACCACATTGTTCAACGCCCTGACGGGCTCCAGCCAGTACGTGGGCAACTGGCCCGGCGTCACGGTGGAGAAGAAGGAGGGCCGCCTGAAGGGCCACAGCGACGTGATCATCCAGGACTTGCCCGGCATCTACTCCCTGTCCCCCTACACGCTGGAGGAAGTGGTAGCCCGGAACTATCTGGTGAGGGAGCGGCCCGACGCCATCCTGAACATCGTGGACGGCACCAACATCGAGCGGAACCTGTATCTCACCACCCAGCTCATCGAGCTGGGGCTGCCCGTGGTGGTGGCGGTGAACATGATCGACCTGGTGCGCAAAAACGGCGATACCATCGACCTCCGCAAGCTGGGGGCCGCCCTGGGCTGCGCGGTGGTGGAGATGTCCGCCCTGAAAGGGGAGGGCGGCCAGGAGGCGGCGGAAAAGGCCGTGGAGCTGGCCCGGGCCGGGAAGGCCGGGGAGCACCCCCACGTATTCACCGGCAGCGTGGAGCACGCCATTGCCCACATCGAGGAGTCCATCGAAGGGAAGGTGGCGCCGGGGTATCTCCGCTGGTACGCTATCAAGATCTTCGAGCGGGACGAGAAGGTGATGGAGGAGCTGAGCCTGGAGCCCTCCCTGAAGGAGCACCTGGAACAGCACATCGCCGACTGTGAGGCCGAGCTGGACGACGACGCGGAGTCCATCATCACCAACCAGCGGTACTCCTACATCTCCGGCGTGGTGTCCAAGGCGGTGGTGAAAAAGGCCGCCAAGGGGAACCTGACTGTCTCCGACAAGATCGACCGGGTGGTCACCAACCGTATCGCGGCCCTGCCCATCTTTGCGGTGATCATGTTCCTCATCTACGCCATCGCTATGGGCCCGTCCCCGGCGGCGCTGGTGGACGGCTCCTGGAAGGAGGGCGCGGAATGGGGCATCGGCATCGGCACCTGGGGCACCGACTGGGCCAACGACGTCCTCTTCGGCGAGATCGTCCCCGATTTCTTTGACAGCTTCCTGCTGAACGCCGCCGGCGAGCCCGTGGTGGCCGGCTGGCTGTACGGCCTGATCCAGGACGGCATCGTGGCCGGCGTGGGCGCGGTGCTGGGCTTCGTGCCCCAGATGCTGGTGCTGTTCCTGCTGCTGGCCGTGCTGGAGGACGTGGGCTATATGGCCCGGGTGGCTTTCATCATGGATCGCATCTTCCGCCGGTTCGGCCTGTCCGGCAAGTCCTTCATCCCCATGCTGGTGGCCACCGGCTGCGGCGTGCCCGGCATCATGGCCTCCCGAACCATTGAGCAGGATCGGGATAGGAAAATGACCATCATGACCACCGGATTCATCCCCTGCGGCGCAAAAATGCCCATCATCGGCCTGTTTGCCGGGGCCGTCTTCGGCAACTCCCCCCTGGTGGCCGTTTCCGCCTTCTTCATCGGCGTCGCCGCCGTGGTGGTGTCGGGCATCATCCTGAAGAAGTTCAAGGCCTTCGCCGGGGAGCCCGCCCCCTTCGTCATGGAGCTGCCCGCCTATCACGTCCCCTCCGCCGGAAACGTGCTCCGGGCCACCTGGGAGCGGGGCTGGTCCTTCATCAAGCGGGCCGGCACCGTCATCCTCCTGTCGTCCATCGTCCTCTGGTTCCTCCAGGGCTACGGCTTTGTGGACGGCGTGTTCCAGGCGGTGGAGGACAACAACGGCTCTCTGCTGGCCGCCATCGGCAGCGCCGTGGCCTGGATCTTCTACCCCCTGGGCTGGATGGGCGATATGGCCTGGAAGGCCACCGTGGCCACCGTCACCGGCCTCATCGCCAAGGAGGAGGTGGTCAACACCTTCGGCGTCCTCTACCAGTATGCCGGCGGGGTGGATCTGATGGAGGACAGCTCCGGGATCTGGCCCATGATCGGCGCGGAGTTCGGCGCCGTCACCGCCTACTCCTTCATGATCTTCAACCTGCTGTGCGCCCCCTGCTTCGCCGCCATGGGCGCCATCAAGCGGGAGATGAACAACTGGAAGTGGACCCTGGGCGCCATCGGCTATATGTGCGCGTTCGCCTATGTCACCGCCATGATCGTCTATCAGATCGGCGGCCTGTTCACCGGCGAGGCCGCCTTCAGCGTGTTCACCGTCGTGGCGCTGGCCGCCCTGTGCGCGCTGATCTGGCTGCTGTTCCGCAAGGGCTACCGGGGCGAGGCACGCTCCCGCCTGAGTTCCGCCGCGGCGGCGCGGTAAAATCGAAAGGAGACTCCATATGCTCGCAACCATTCTTGTAGCGGCGGTATTGGTCGCCGTGGTATGCCTCGTCATCCGCTCCCTGCTGAAGTCCCGCAAGTCCGGCAAGGGCTGCGACGGGGACTGCTCCTGCTGCCGGGGCTGCCACTGACCGTCTGCCGCGGCTCCATTTACCCAAAAAGAGGCCCCGGGATCGTAAGATCCCGGGGCTTTTCGGCGTTTTTTCGTCTCCGCCGGCCCGTGAAACAGCGGATAATTGATTTTTCCCGCCTGGTATGTTATAATTGATCCACGTTTGAAAGGAGCTGAACGCCGTGATCCGCATTGCCATCGCAGAGGATGACCCCGCGTGCGCCCAGCAGCTCTGCGAGTTCATCAGTACCTTTGGCCGGGAGTCCACCCAGGCCTTCACCACCGCCCTGTTCCCCGACGGGGAGAAGCTGGTGGCGGAGTACCAGTCCCAGTTCGACATCATCCTGATGGATGTGGAGATGCCGGTGATGGACGGCATGACCGCGGCGGGCTACATCCGCCGGATGGATCCCGCGGTAGTCATCATCTTCATCACCAACATGGCCCAGTATGCCATCAAGGGCTACGAGGTGGACGCGCTGGACTACGTCCTCAAGCCGGTGAGCTATTTCTCCTTCACCCAGCGGCTGAACCGGGCCGTCTCCCGCATCCGCGCCAGGGAAAAGGCCTATGTGATCATCCCGGTCAAGGGCGGAACCGTCCGGCAGGAGGCGGCGGATCTCTACTATGTGGAGAGCCAGGGCCACCAGCTGCTCTACCATACCCGCTCCGGGGTGTATCAGGCCGCGGGCACCATCCAGCGGGCGGAGCAGGAGCTGGAGGGCATGGGCTTCTTCCGCTGCAACAAGGGCTACCTGGTGAACCTGGAACACGTGGACGGCATCCAGGGGAACTGCGCCCGGGTCAAGGGGGAGAGCCTGCTCATCAGCCGGGGCCGCCGGATCCCCTTCCTGGAGGCCCTGGCAGGCTACGTGGGGGGGACGAGACGATGAACGTCACCCCCAACATCCCCCGGCTGTTCACCGCCCTGGCCGAGTGGTGCGCCTGCCTGATCTTCATCCTGCGCTTCCCCCGGCGGCCCGGCATGAGCAAAATCACCCTGCCCTTCGTACTGCTGGCGGCCCTGGGCGTCCAGATCCTGTTTTTACAGGCACCGGCACCCTGCCGCTGGTGTACTGGCTCCCCTGCATGGGGGTGGCCGCCCTGCTCATGATGGGGCTCATCTGGCTGTGCTGCGACGTCGGGGCCATCCCCGCGGTGTACGTCACCGCCCGGGCCTTCCTGCTGGCGGAGCTGGCCGCCTCCCTGGAGTGGCAGATCTACTACTACTGCGCCGAGACCTTCCATCTTTGGAACAGGGCCGCCGCCGCGGTCTTTCTGATCCTCATTTACATCCTGTTCTTCGGCGGCATCTGCCTGATCGAGATCCGGCGGAAGGAGCCCCGTTCCCCTCTGCCCGACCGGCCTTATGAGCTGATCATCCCCCTGGCCATCGCCCTGGCCTCCTTCTGCGTGGGCAACCTGAGCTTCGTCATCAGCGACAGCCCCTTCTCCACCACCATCGTGGCCGACATCCACACCATCCGCACCCTGTCCGATCTGGCCGGCGTGACGGCGCTGTTCGCCTACCACATCCAGCGCTCCGAGCTCCACACCCGGCAGGAGCTGGACTCCATCCAGAGCATTTTGCAGAACCAGTACGTCCAGTATCGGCAGTCCCGGGAGAGCATCGACCTCATCAACCACAAATTCCACGACCTGAAGCACCAGATCGCCTACCTCCGGGCGGAGACCGACCCGGAGCGCCGCTCCGCCTTCCTGGACGAGATGGAGGACGAGATCCGCAACTACGAGGCCCAGAACAAGACCGGCAACCCGGTGCTGGACACCATCCTCACCGGCAAGAGCCTCTACTGCGCCCGGCACAAGATCGCCCTCACCTGCGTGGCGGACGGCTCCCTGCTGGGCTTTATGAACGTGGTGGACCTGAGTTCCATCTTCGGCAACATCCTGGACAACGCCATCGAGGCCGAGCTGCGCATCCGGGACAAGTCCAAGCGGCTGATCCACCTGATGGTCTACAACCGGAAGGATCTGCTGTTCATCCAGTGCGAGAACTACTGCGACGCGCCCCCCGAGCTGGAGGAGGACGGTCTGCCCAAAACCACCAAGGACGACCCGGATCACCACGGCTACGGGCTGAAGTCCATCCGCTACACCGCCGGGAAGTACGGCGGCTCCATGGCCGTCAATGTGCGGGACGACTGGTTCGAGCTCACCGTGGTCATCCCGCTGACCCGGCAGTGATACACGCCGCTTACCCCCCGGCTGTCGTTTTGTGCAGACAGCCGGGGGGCGCTTTTGTGCATTTTGACAGGGCATTTTGCAACTTGTGCGTCAAAATATACAGTTTGTGCAATTCTGCGCCGCAAATGCAAAAAATGTGATAGAGTATCCCTGCAATGGCGCGGGTGTGGCGAACCTGCGCCCGCGCAGTTTGGGAAAGTAAAATTTGGAAAAGTAGGAGGAATTCAAATGTTAGGCATTAACATGCAAGACGTGATCACTACGTTGGGCCTGATCAAGAACTACCTGATCGCCCTCGGCGTCATCCTCGTAGTGGCCATCGTCGTCACCATCGCGGCCATCAAGATCAAGAAGCCCCTGAAGGGCCTTGTCCGCGGATCCGCCTGGATGGCCTTTCTGCTGGCCCTGGTCATCATCGTGGATCTGATCCTGACCGGCCCCCTGTACGGCATCGTCAGTATGGCCCTCCGCGGCGGCGGCGACATCAGTGAGCAGAGCATCACCGACGCCAGCGCCCTGTGCGAGGAGATCGCCGACGAGGGCTTCGTCCTGCTGAAGAACGACGGCGTCCTGCCCCTGGGCGACGGCGCCAAGGTCAACACCTTCGGCTGGTCCTCCACCAACCCCGTGTACGGCGGCACCGGTTCCGGCTCCCTGTCCGGCCTGTATGAGACGGTCTCCCTGCTCCAGGGCCTGACCAACGCCGGCATCGAGTACAACACCACCCTGACCGACTTCTACACCGGCTGGCGCGCCAAGCGTCCCACCATCGGCATGATGGGCCAGGACTGGACCGTCCCCGAGCCCAGCATGAGCGACTATGACGGCGCCGGCGTGTTCGAGAACGCCGCCTCTTACTCCGACACCGCCATCATCGTCCTGGCCCGCTCCGGCGGCGAGGGCGCCGACCTGCCCACCACGCTGGATCCCAACATCCCCGACACCTTCCAGGACGACGGCAGCGGCACCATGTTCTCCGCCACCGGCCTGCGCCTGAGCGAGTACCCCGAGGATCTGGGCGCCGACAAGCACTATCTGGAGCCCACCACCCGTGAGCTCGCCATGATCGACCGCGTGACCAGCCAGTTCAGCAAGGTCGTGGTGGTCATCAACGCCTCCAACGCCATGGAGCTGGGCTGGGTGGAGGACTATCCCCAGATCGGCGCCGTCATCCTGGCCCCCGGCCCCGGCCAGACCGGCTTCAACGCCCTGGGCGACATCCTCACCGGCAAGGTCAACCCCTCCGGCAAGACCGTCGACACCTTTGTGTATGATCTGACCGATACGCCCTATTTCAACAACATCGGCGAGTTCAAGTACACCAACCTGGACGACGTGGCCCCCCTGTCCTACGGCTCCCCCGTGATCCCCAACTTCGTCAACTACGTCGAGGGCATCTACGTGGGCTACCGCTGGTATGAGACCGCCGCCGCCGAGGGCGTCATCGACTACGACAAGACCGTTGTCTACCCCTTCGGCTACGGCCTGAGCTACACCACCTTCGAGCAGACCATGGGCGCCATCTCCGAGTCCAACGGCACCATCAGCTTTGACGTCACCGTGAAGAATACCGGCTCCGTGGCCGGCAAGGACGTGGTGGAAGTCTACTACAACCCGCCCTACACCAACGGCGG
>CANQZJ010000065.1 GCA_947628315.1 uncultured Oscillospiraceae bacterium | reverse complement strand
TAATATGCCCCACACCCAATAGAGGACTCCCTGACGGACGCGGAAGCGATGGGAGTGGCTTACCGTCAGCCAACGTGGGGCACCCTGAATTTAACCGGTTAAAATACACACAGTGATACGTCTCCCACAATGCCTCTGTTTTAACCGGTTAAATTATATAAGGAGACAGATATGTTAAAAGGTATTGATATCAGCCACCATAATAAGGCATATAGCCTGGCAGATGTAGACTTTGTATTCATTAAATTAACAGAAGGCAAAAACTGGACTGACCCGAAGAACCTGGAGAATATAGCAAGAGCCAGGAGACAGGGAAAGCTGATAGGCTTATACCACTATGCCAGACCCGAAAATAACCATGCAGCGCAGGAAGCGCAGTTCTTCGTGAATAAAGTTATTTCCCACGGACTACTTGGAGAAGCCGCACTTGCGCTTGATTACGAGGGAGAAGCATTAAGATATGGCCCAGATTGGGCCAGAGAGTGGTTGGATGAGGTGTATAACCTTACTAACGTAAAGCCGCTGATATATGTTCAGCGGTCCGAAATTCCAAAGTATGGAGAAGTAGCAAACGGAGACTATGGGTTGTGGATACCAAAATGGTATCGTACAAAACCAACAAAGGTAGAGATTAGTCCATGGAAGTTCTGGGCGTTCTGGCAGTATGATGCCACTGGTGTAGACAAAGATATCTTTAACGGCTCGAAGGAGCAGTTCAAAAAGTATGCAAAAGGAGAAAGAATATGAAATGGCTGGAATTTTTGATGGGCGAAATGCCGACAAAGGAATCATCGCCTCAACCCTCTTCAACACCATCTTCTGGGCTTTCGGAACAGATGACAACGACACCAACAACGAGTCCGACTCAACCGACACCTGCCAATCCCCCACAGCAGGAAGCACTGACAACAATTCAACCGGTTAAATCGGAAGCAGAATTGAAGCTTGAGAAGATGGTTGAAGATTTACAGAAACAAAATGCAGCCTTGGCTGCAAGGGTCAGTGCGAATGGCACACCCACAACAGATAACTATCAGGAAGCAATCCTGTCGTTAACAGGATGGAAAGGAGTTATAAATGCCGACAACAAAAATTAGGCCCTATGCAGCAGGACCTGCAACTGTTAATCAGATTTATACAATCGTAAACGAGGCCTATAAGCAGACCTCAGGGAGTGGTGCACAGACAGCTGTCGACACTGCGTCCCTCGTAGCAATGGGACAGGAGATGGAGATGCTGGGCACGTATGATATCTGGTTGAGAAGCCTGAGTCGTATGATTGGTATGACAATCGACGACTATCGTGTATACACTGGTCAGTTTAACGATATGCGACGTTCCAATATGGAGTGGGGTGCATTTGTTCGCAAGCTCCACACTGAGATGCCGGAAGCTGTGGCTGACGATTCTGTCAACCTAATTGATGGACAGTCAATCGACCAGTGGATTATTGCAAATCCGAAAGTGAAGGAGAAGATTTTCAATGTTGAAGCTCCGTACTCTTTCTTCATTACGATTCAGCATCGCTGGCTGAAAGAGGCCTTCAGGAACGAGAGTGAGATGTCAGGATTTATCGGCTCCATCTTTGGCGCCGTTCAGAACAAGATTGAAATTACTCATGAGAATCTGGGTAGACTGGCAATGTGCAACTTCATCTCGAACGTAGGCGATGACCAGCATTTCAAGTTGGTGACCATGTATAACGCGTTCTCTGGTGAGGCTCTGACAACTGAGACCGCCATGAACGACAAATACTTTATCGCGTATGCGATGGGTGTTATCGGCGAAGTGAGCAGGGCTATGTGCACCATGAGTGTTCTGTACAACAAAGAGGGTCGTGCTCGTCATACTCCGGTAGGACTTCAGAGGCTGGCTGTGCTTAACAGCTTTATGAGTGGATGGGAAACCATCGCCCAGCGCAACGTACACAACCCGGAAATCGGCGGTATTACGCCTGATATCGTTGTTCCGTACTGGCAGCATCAGGCGAAGATTAATGGTAACTTCCATGAGAATGCGAAGGTTGAAACCAATACAGCGACTGTGGAGAATGTTATTGCAGTTCTCTACGATTTTGATGCAATGGGCACCTTCCGCAACAATCAGGAAGTCCACACCACACCGGTGAATGCAAGAGGTTTGTACTATAACACCTTCTGGCATGAGAACCAGATGTACTTCAATGACATGGGCGAGAATGGAGTAATCTTCACGCTCGATTAATTTAACCAGTTAAATCGGAGGTGGGAAACATGGGAATCACAGTTCAATTTGCTATCGAAGGTAAGCGGCGGAATAGTACCAAGCTTCCCACCGCCGGTATGCCTTATGTATGTGACTTTAAGTATCCGACATCAATAGAGAATCCGGTATTGTTACTTCATGAGCCAGCAGGTTCGACAAACCCAGCGCAGTATTCATTAGCAACAATTCCGGAATTTAACAGGAATTACAGAGTAATAGAAGCAATAAGTATTTCTGCAACTCAGTGGGAGATGCACCTGCAGGTGGATGTTTTAGCTACGTATAGGTCAGTGATACTCGCAAGCAAAGCCTTCGTTTTAAGAGCATCCACAGCATATAATGATGACCTGATTGACAATATGTTACCGACAACGGTCTCTCAAGAATCAGAGACAGACCAGCTAGACTTCATTTCAATGGGCGATGGTGCATATGTACTAACAGTAATAGGTGGCGCAAGTGCAGCTGGCATTGGTGGAGCGGCCCAATATGTTTTATCGGAGCAACAGGCAAAATCATTAACAGAGAAGCTGTCAGACCAGAGCCTACTGGAAGAAGTGAGCAAATATTTTGCTAATCCATACGACAGTATTATAAGTTTGATTTGGCAACCAGTAGCAGCATCAGGAGCGTCAGCCTCGATTAAGATAGGCGAATATGATACAGGTATAAGTGGTAATGTTGTGCCCAGTACACCTGTGGTCTTTGAAACTATACTTACAGCTGAGTTACCATATTCAGATTATAGGCGTAAAACACAAACCGAGATAACACTGCATTTACCAGGGGTAGGAGCGGTTGATATTGACCCAACAATACTCGTGTATAGGCAAACTCCACAGCCAGGTGGGCTATTACCACCAATTCCGAGAGGATTTAGCATTAGAATAACAGCCCATTACGATGTTAGCACTGGTGACGTGCACTATAAGGTTGTTGAGCCAAACTCGCAATCACTTATATTACTTGCAGATGGTAATCTGGCAGTTCAGTTGGTAACAGGTGTGCGCTCTTCAAATATAGGGCAAGCATTAACTGCGTTAGCAATGGGTGCAGGTGCAGCAATAGGTATTGTTGGTTCTATCGGAGTAGCAAGTGCGTTGGATTTATCAGTAGGAACAACTGCAAGATACGCAGCAGGTCTAGGCGGTTCGACAGTTGGTATGGTTGCAAATGGTTTAATTCAGATGAACAGACAGACACCACATATAACCGGACATGTTGGTGGAAAAGCAGCTGTTCAAGATAATAAGATGCTATACCTTACAATAAGAGCAAGATCAGTATCACAAGAACCAGTAAGTGCAGCACCTACTATTGGCCTACCGGTATACCGTGTGGAAAATCTTGCAGCATTCACAGACCAATTTGTAATATGTTCATATTGGTCAGAGAAATGTGATGCCACTAAAATGGAGATGGATATGCTTAATGAACTTATGAATGGTTCAGCAGGTATATACCTAGAATGAATTTAACCGGTTAAAAGGAGACAGCCATGGCAAGAGGTGGAACGGAGCCAAGAAATGTCAATGGTCAGACAGCAGTACGAACATCTTACTATAGAACATTGTTGTATAACCTGCTGTGTGGTCAATTTGACGTAGAATGTGACGAAGGTATAGATAAGGGGTATGTTTTATTTAATCTCTTAATAAATGGTTCATTTGCAGTACTAAAAACTCCGCTGGGAGTATTACCTCTCAGATGTACGTACTTTGGAGTGAATGTATTTAATCTTCCAACACATGTGAAGGTTGTAGCACCAGTATTAAAGCAAGCGATAGATGCGGAGTTATATACAGACCAGGTGGTAATATATCATACACCACGCATACGTGAATCACAGGCGTTCATGTCCTTCCAATACTTGTTACAGATGTATGCCGAACAGATGGCATCTATTGACAAGTCAATAGATATGAACCTGATGAACTCTAATTCTGCATTTATGGTAGAAGCAGAAACAAAAGCACAGGCGGAGTCAATCAAGAAAGCCTATGATAAAGCACAGGCAGGAGAACCACTTGTTGTATACCGAGCAGGAGCAGACCTCAGCATGAAGGATGGTATGCACATGCTTACAACAAATATTAAAAATTCATTTATTGTAAATGATCTATTTGATGCAAAAAGGAATGTAATGAATGAATTTCTAACATGGATTGGAGTAAACAACTCTCCAATCGATAAGAAGGAAAGAGTTACTACAGTTGAAAGTAACTCCAACAACCAGCAGTTGGATGATACAATGTATCTGTTTAGAAAAGCGCTGGAAGAAGCAAATAAGGAACGTGAACAAAAGTTCCCAGAGTTTAACTTCACGCTTAAAATGAAAGAGGTGAAGCGCGATGACCTTAGCGGAAATGCTTTATCTGAGGGAAGTGAACGAAGGAAAGAAGCCGGAGACCTTTCTCGATGATGTCGATGTAACAAAAAGCATTGATAAGAAAGAATTATGGAATCATATTCAGTATGAATTTGGGGATATGGAGTTGTTACCAACTACAGTATCAATGTTTAAGTTAGCTACTAGAGGATTCTTTAAGCACTGGAATCCAATTATTGATGAGTTAAAGAAAACACTGGAGTATGAGTATGATCCACTGAGAGATTGGTATACGAACTCAGATTTAAACTCTGAGAGGGACATCGGAAGAGGATATACCAGAGCCTTTACTCAAAATGAAAAAGTTGATAGAGACACTGGACGTAACGAAACAGTTAATCAGAATATAAGTGGTAAAGAAGTACTAGATAAGGGAGTCGAAGAAACACGTTCACACAATGAAACAGAAAATGCTACTAGTAAAGAGACTCTGGTTGAGTCTACAGGAGAGAAACGAACCTACCATGAAACACAAGATGTAGAAGGTAGAGAAAATGTACGTGTATCAGCATACAATCAAGAGTATGCACAAGAAACAGAGAAGAACTGGGGTCAAGTACCTAATTATGATGGTAGAGATTTAACATTAACATCAAATAATAAAACGACAGATGGTAATGAAAATAAGGATGGTACAAAAAATGATACAACAGACACCACCAACACTAAGACGACTAAAGTAAGTGAAGAGAACTCTGAGAATACTGACTCAACAACCACAACCACAGAGGATCTTAACAGATCAACTGGTGAGATAGGTACAGAAGATGTATCAACAGATACGACTTCAAATACAACCGATAGTGAAACTACAGATGATGATTATAAGAGTCACAAACAATCATACGGAACAACAAGGCATACTTATCAATCTTTAATTGAGGAGCAGCGAAAAGTTGTGCAATTTGATCTCTGTAAGTGGATAATGGATAAGTGGTCTCAGGAAATAATGATTGCTATCTGGTAATTTAACCAGTTAAAGTGAGGTGAGAATATGGCATATGGTATTGATGAATATCCATTCACAAGTATGCACGATACGAATCTGTTAGAAGTGCTGTGCTTAGCAAAGAAACTAAAAGATGAGTACGACGAACTGGTTAATAAAATTAATCAGATGGAAATAAAATTGAATGGATATCAGAGTTACATTGATCAGAAGGTAAGTTCAGAGGTGGATGCTGATATTGCTACATATCAGGCAAGTGTGAACTCTCAGCTTTCTGATATAAAATCTGAAGTCACTACATTTAAGAACCAAGTAATCAGCGAGAGAACGCAGTTTGAAGAGAGAATTTCAAAAGAAATTGAGGATTTCCGTAAGCAGGTAAATGATGGCATTGAACAGCATCGTAAAGACTATGAAGCGGCGATGCAGGCAATGCGTACAGAAATATCTGAGAAAACGAAAGCTCTTGAAAGTACTATAAATCAACTGGTGATTACAACTGAGTCTAAGCTGACTCAGATGGAAACAAGTACTGATGATAAACTTAACAGGCTTATCAAAAGTACTCATGAAGAGGTACATCAGATACTTGCTTTTATGAGAGCAGACTTTAACCAGTTAAAACAGGAGTTCATTAACTATCAGGTGAAGTTAAGTAATGATATAGATGAATTCAAGAAAGGTGTTGACCAGCTTCTCAATGCACTTACAGAGGATGTTCGAGATGTAACTACAAAACTCGAATTAACTGATAGAACAACAGAGCAGAATACTAGTGCAATAGAAGATCTTGACCAGAAACTTGAAGAAGTTTATGCGGATCTTATGAAAAAAATAACAATGCTTAACAAACCTACAGGTAATCTCACTAATCCAGTAACTGGAGAAGTAGAAGATGCAGATAAGGTAGTAAGCTTTGTTTACTATACACTTCTGCATAATCATATTCCGAATGTAGAGGATATGGGAGCATGGTCTCCGAAAGTATCTGAGATGGAGAATAACAAGACACCATTGAAAGAAACTAGTGTGAATATGCGGCCATGGTACGAGGATCCGCGTAGTCCTATAACAGGTAAGAGAACTGATCCCAAAGCATTGCTATCATCTCTACACAGGAATCCGGATCAAGTTCCAAATGAGAAGTTAAAGGAGTTTACTGTACAGGAACTAAAAGAAGATATTACAAAATACGGTGACTTCAAGACGACAGAAGCATTAAGTAAAATTGGCGATGTTCTAGATAACTTAAATACGCAGTTAACGAAACTGACAACTAATATAAGTACTCTTGAGGAGAAAGTCAATGGTATAGATGAAAGGTTAAAGGTGGTAGAAGGTGGTTGATTTGTACGGTATACTATTAGCATGTATCTTTGTAGTTGACCTTGCCAATCTGTTATTACACTGGGATGATGCAAACGACATTATGTACGCAATTCATAAAATAAGAAAGGAGATAAAGAAGCATGGATGTAGGCACAGTAACACAGCTGATAGGTAGCATCGGTTTTCCGATTGTTGCTTGTGGAGCGCTCTTCTGGCAGATGAATAAAAATGAAGAGCGTAATGCTCAGGTTATTGCAGACCTGACACACGCGATAGATGATCTTCGTGAGTATATTCAAATGAATATTGGAGGTGATAAGTAATGTATAGTGGTACTACTCAGAACTATGATCTGCCACAGTATGAAGAGCAGGATATGTTTGATCCAGTGGCCGATTGGAATCCAGCATTCGAAACTATCGACGGTGAACTTTATAAGCTGAACCAGAAAGCTGGTGTGTTCGATGATTCACTTAAGAAAGCAGAGGATTCAGCTAGCAAGGCGGAAGCGTCAGCTACTAAAGCAGAAGCTGAAGCACTCAGGGCAGAGAATATCGTATCTCCGGCAGTTACTAAGATCGAAACTATGGAAGAAGAATTTAACCAGTTAAAGCAGAAGAACACTGAACTGGAGGCTCAGATTTACAGTCTGACCAAAAGAGTGGAAGCACTGGAGAAGGAGGCTCACTGATGTATACAAATAAAACACCCAACCTTGAATTACCGCAGTGGCAGTTGGATGATTACCTTCAGCCTATTGCTGATCTCAATCCAGCATTTGCAAAGCTGGATACCTCAATTACCGAGTCGAACACAAAGCTGAGTGAGGCACTGCAGAAGGTCCAGGAGCTTACTCAACAGGTTATTGAAGATATGGCCGCTATCGAACAGGCTAAGAAAGATATTCAAAAAAATGCAACTGACATCACAGATATCAACCAGGTACTGGATGGTGTTAAGCTGAAGGAAGCCGAGGTTGACGCGGCACTCAAACAGATTGGTTTGAATGTAACCAAACTGTTCAACAATGACCTTAATATCGTAAGGGACCTGACCGCATTGGTTGATGCTGAGACGACAAGAGCTAAGGCACAGGAAGAAATCATTGACACCAAAGCTACGTCTGCGGCAGTTGCGGCGGCTGATGCACAGAATCTGGCAGAAACTTCCAAGAGTTTTGCTGAGGAAGCTAAGAACAGCGCGGCAGAAGCGGCACAGAGTGCAAGTGACTCTGCTACACAGGCCACTCAGGCACAGGAAACTGCAACTGCTGTACAGGAAAATTTCAACACCAATGTGAAGCCTCAAGTACAGGAAGCAAAGGATGCAGCTCTTGCGGCTCAGCAGTCAGCAGAAGCAGCCAATAGGCAGGCAACGCTGAGCGCAGGTTATGCAAGTAATGCCGCAAGGGACGCAGCGACTGCCACTGAGACTGCAACAAGTGCTGACGAGAAGGCAACTGAGGCACTTGAGAAAGCTACTCAGGCACAGACAGATGCAGCACAGGCAAAGGAAGATGCCCAGACAGCAACTGAGCAGGCTACACAAGCTGCGACGAGTGCGTCAACTGCTGAAAGTAAAGCTAATGAAGCAGCGGCAAGTGCGAGCACGGCAGAGGAAAATGCAACAACTGCGGCGGCAGATGCTGAAAGTGCAAAGCAGGATGCGGCAAGTGCTAAGGCGGAGGCTGATGCCGCGAAGCTAAGTGCAGATGCGGCGGCTCAGAGTGCGTCAAGTGCAGAGGAAAGCGCTGGGACTGCGGCAACTACTTCGGCAGATGCTATGCTGAAGGCTGAGACTGTGGAAACTGGATTTAACCAGTTAAAAGACACTGAATGGCCAGCGTACAAAGAGGGTATCGACCAGAGCATTGAACAGTTGAGGGGAGAGATTCCAACGGCGGAGAGCCTTGCTGAGGACTTTGTTGGGAAAACGGGTGCACAGGAGATGGAAGGACCTCTTACTATCAATGCTATTGACTCAGATGGCGGATTGATAGTAAAGTGCGATGGTCTATTTGGTGGTATAAGCATAACTGATAGTACCGATACCTCAAATGCTACAACAGCTTTATCTCAAGGAGAATTAGTACTGTCTACTTCCTTTGACAGCAATAATTTTTGTAGAATATTTCTTACCTCAGAATACGTAAATAGTACCGGTATTCTTGATGTTACAACTAATACTAAGGATAACCCGACTATTACACATACTATTATCCGGAATGTAGCTGATCCAATTCAAGGATATGACGCAGCAACTAAGGAGTATGTTGATAGTAAAATTAAGGATCTGGATATTATGACTGTTAGTGGTGTTGGGATCTCTAATGAAAATAACTTCTACGTAGACACACCCAGATCGGGTTTTAAGTTAATAGTAACTATGGGAATACTGGCAAATTCTGCCGGTGAATTTGTTGGCATGTTCGCCGCAGATGATAAGTATGGACATCTTTATATCATTGACGCAGATAAACAATTTAAAGATGTAAAGTTAACATATCAGAGCGGAAGTAGCACGCGGCACGTCTTCCTCATGTCCAGTCCTGTAACAAACAACATTCCTATAATAAGAGTAGCTGGTATATACATAACCCAATATGGTTGAATCATATAAGATGCAGGTCTGGCGTAAGACGGTCGCCGCACGGCATGGTGACAAAGCCGCGCTACGCTGGTTAGAGAGAGAAAACGACAAACAAGTAAATCGAGCTAACAGGACATTAAATGCCTTTGCTCGTCGAGGGTTCAGAACGAAGGCGGCTACAAAGTTAGTCGCCTTTTCTGAATCTATGTTCGACACAGATAGGTTGCAAACAACAGCAAGTATGGACTTAACACCCGACCAGATGTGGCGACAGATAAATATGGCTTCTCATTTTAACCAGTTAAAATCGTCTAGTGTAAAGGGTTTTCTTGAAGTTAGGGAAAACCGAATTGAAGGTATGCGAAGGATAGGTGTTTGGGGATTTCATGAGGATGAGGAGGGACACTTAGTGCCAAATGACCCACCAAATAAGGTCAAGGCAAATAGATTTCTCAGATTCTTAGGGGACATTGATGTTCAGTCATACCTGGATTATGGAGAGAGTTCCCAGGTGGTTAGGGCTATGGCAGAGGCATATATTGAGCGTGGATATAGCCTTAAAAAGATACAAATGCTGTGGGATAACTTCGCAAGTGATGATAACTTTGATGCTGTTTCTTTTGTGAATAAGTTGGCAGGGAGACGAGGTAATACATATGCGGACTTGGTGCAAAGTAGAAGAAGATTTCTTCGATGGATGTAATGACGAGCTAGTTGCTTACGAGTATCGCGATGATGAGATTGTCGAAACCAGTGTTAATTATGCTCTCGAGAAATTCCGTATAGGGCAGTGGGTTGTAAGACGAACGGGAAAACATGGACATGGTGTATACACATGGTCTAACATTGTGACATTTGACATTGAGACTACTAGTGAAGAAGTTGATGGTGTTATGTACATTTGGATGATGTGCCTGAAGAAAGTTGTAGTGACTGGTAGGACATGGCAGTCGTGGCTAAAATTTATGGATACGTTATTAGATATTGTAGACTATGACAACTTTCCATACCGTGGAGATTCCCAGGCTAATATACAGATATGGGTGCATAATCTATCTTTTGAATTTCAATTCATAAGGACGTTCATGCACTTCGAGCATGTATTCTCAAAAACAAAGAGAAAAGTTGTATCAGCGGAGGGCGGTCCATTTGAGTTTCGGTGCTCATACATGATGACCAATATGTCTCTAGCGAAATTGTGTCAAACAACTCCGGGGGTTACACACTTTAAGGCTGATGGTGATATGGACTACCGGAAAGTTAGGTATCCGCATACTCCATTAACACTCAAAGAGTTAAACTACTGCCTAAGAGATGTTTTATCTCTATATGAGATAATGCAACATTACTACTCAGAGGATAGTTTTAGAACATTGCCTTTAACGTCAACAGGGTTTGTGAGAAGAGAGTACAGGGATGCATGCACAAGGGACAGAAATCATATGGCTCGATTTAACCGGTTAAAGTTGGATGAGTACACTTATCTACTGTGCAAGGAGGCTGCGAGAGGTGGTGTTGCAGGAAGTGCCGCAGAGTGGACTGATGATATATTAACTGATATTGATAGTTATGATAAGAAGTCGTCTTACCCGTATACAATGATGATGGAGTACTTTCCTGGCGAGAAGTTTCATAAAGTTCCTGTTTCTCATTTCACGGATGCACTCAGTGAGTGCTGTTTAATTGATATTACATTTTATGGTTTTAGATTAAAAGAATGGGTGAGCATACCATATGTATCCACAGCTAGGTGCAGATTTTTGGCTGGTGACTTGATGAGTGGCAATGGTAAACTATACTCATGTAGTGAGGTCAGGATGACCATAACAGAGCTCGATTTCAGCGTTATAGAGAGTATGTACCAGTGGGATGATATGAACATAGAGGAACTCTGGTGCGCAGGCATGGATAAGTTGTCAAAAAGTTTTCGAACAGTACTGAGGGATTGGTTCAAGCTAAAAGAGGAGATTAAGGGCACAGATGAGTATATGTATATGAAGACCAAGAACAAAGTTAACTCGTCTTTCGGTATGATGCTAACTGATATTATCCAGCCAGATATTGCATACGATAACAATACCATTGAATGTTGGCGTGAGGTGTCGAAGCCAGTAGCAGATTGCTTAGCCGAGTTTTACAACAGCAAGAAATCTTTCCTATCCTATCAGGACGGTGTGTGGGTGACTGCACACGCTCGTAGGAATCTCTATGATGGTGTGCTGATGTGCGGAGAACGAGTAGTTCAAGTGGATACTGATTCTGTGAAAGGTATTGACCTCGATGGTAGCGAGTTTAACCAGTTAAATCAACAAATAATAAAGAAGTGTGAGTCTAATGATGTACCTGGGTATGTTGATGTAAAGGGTAAGAGAATATATCTAGGTGTGTGGGAGCATGATGCACACTACGACGAGTTTCTAACCTTTGGGGCTAAAAAGTATATGTACACCGAGAATGGCGAATTTCACGTAACTGTGAGTGGGCTTGCTAAAAGTGCTGCTAAGTGGCTAAGCGACAATGTCGGTGGTATTACTGGTGTGAGGGCAGAGCTTGAAGTTCCTCCAGGGTATAGCGGTAGGACTTCATCCACCTATCATGATGTGGCTGACCCCTATTGGATTGAAAGGGATGGTCGAAGATATTTGCAGGGTAGCAGCGTATCTATACATGATGTTGGGTATACTTTCAACATGACAGATGAGTGGCAGAACTTGATTGATAATGTCCTCCAGGATAATGTCTAGAATTTAACCGGTTAAATTGAATTAACTCGATTTAACCGGTTAAATTCGTTTTACTTGGTTTCAGTTTTAAGTGGTTAAATTCAAGTTTTTAGTGGTTAAATTTGAGGTACTACAAGTATCCTTT
>CANQZJ010000064.1 GCA_947628315.1 uncultured Oscillospiraceae bacterium | reverse complement strand
GAGAAATATACGAATTTACGTGAAGCTGGAATGCACGATATGACGATTAGTTGATAATAGATATTCGTTCAAAAAAAATGTAAAAAATTGTTGACAATGGTTGACTAAAGGTTTAAGATAATAAGTGAAAGGAGGATTTATAAAATGACAGGGAATGAGATGAAACAGCATTATATCGGGAACTTATCAGTAAATGAATGGTTTTATAATGAAGAAGAGTTACAAAAATTAAGGAGTATGACGCAATACATATTTGAACTTAATGGTATTCTCAGGGTCAGCACATCACACATAAATAAATTAGATTATGAGATATCATACGGGACTTTAACGTCTGTAGCAATAATGGACGATGGATGTAGAATATATGTGATGATTTAACAACATAGCTGTCCTATCGGCAAGACGGGGAGAAAGAGGGAGACATGAAAATAAAAGGACTTAAAAACGTTTGCAGCGAAAGCAAGAGATATCTACGCTCAGGACATTTAAAGATGCTCTTATATTTGTGCGAGATAGATGGGGAGTTACACATTATTAGTAAATTAACGAGTTATGCAGGTCCAGAGCAACCTACAACCCGGGATATATTAGTAGGGTGTATCGAAAGACCGCATACCATGAAAGAGCTTAAAGAGATGTGCATAGCAGCTATACACGAGCGGAACGCTAGAATGGAGGGGTTTATATGATTAAATTAAGCGACATATATGCGAATAAATACTTATACGGTTATGTTGCCGTATTAACATTGATAGACGAGAAAAGAGTAGAGATCGGGAAGTATCACGATGCAAATATATATATACATAGAAATGATGTGATACAAATAGTAACGATTGACAGCAGGACAGAAACTATCCTGTGTCATATATAAACATAATTGCTGGTCTAACGGCATGACGGGGAGAAAAGGAGATAAAGATGAAAGTAACAGTATTTGCGAAAGAAAGGGAAAGTAGCGATGGCAGAAAGTTTACCACTTACATCGCAAAGCTACAGAAGAAAGACGGATCGAAAGTCACAACCACCGTCAAGTTTAGGGAAGGGGCTGGAAATCCCGATCCCAAAGGGTGTCCCTGCATCATTGATGTAGACAAAAAAGACTGCAACTATGTCGTCGTGAGTAACACACTCTGGGTAAGTAAATGGACAAAATCAAAAGAAGAATACAGGGACACATCCATGGACGATTTTGTCTAACAACATGACGGGGAGAAAAGGAGATAAAAGATGAAAGTAACAGTTTTTGCAAAGAAGAGGGAAAGTAGCGATGGCAGGAAGTTTACCACTTACATCGCAAAGTTACATAAGAAAGACGGATCGGAAGTCACAACCGCCGTCAAGTTCCGGGAAGAGGCAGGACAGCCCGATCCCAAAGGGTGTCCCTGCATCATTGATGTAGACAAAAAAGACTGCAACTTTGTCGTTAAAAACGTGACAACAAAAAACGGTGATCCTGCCGTGAGTAACACGCTCTGGGTAAGTAAATGGACGAAATCAAAAGAAGAATACAGGGACACATCCATGGACGATTTTGTCTAACAGCATGGGAGGGGAAACAACCCCTCCCATTAACAAAAAGGAGGAATAAGACAATGACAATAAACAGAGCATGTAAACTACTCAGGCTATCCCATGAGATTACCCAGGAAAAATTTGCAAATATGAGCGGATTGGGACGGGGGGCAATAGCGATGTTTGAAACCGGCAGATCTAACTCACTTGACATAGCAGAGATCTATTTACAATTTTTTGGGGATATTAACCTAACAAAAAACATCAAACTAAGCGAGTACATCTCTATACAGAGGGCGGAAGTATGAAAATAGCAGATATATTAAACTGGGACATGAGCGAGTTTATCTCTGCCGATAGAAGATCTTTAGCGCAGGCAACATCCTTATTAGCCCGTGCGGCGAATAAGAGAGTACAAAGGTTACAAAAATTAGAGATAGAATCTCCAGCATTAAAAGCACTAAAAAAAACAGGGAGTACAAGATTTACGACGGCAGGGAAGAATCTAAACCAATTAAGAGAGGAATTTACTAGGGTAAAACATTTTTTGGAATCTAAGACATCGCTGGTATCAAAGTTTCGCGAGATCGAACGAGATACATACAAAAGATTAGGGTTTGAGGGGACACCCTCCGCAGAGATAAGAAACAGCATATGGGATGTATACCACGAGCTAGAAAAAACAGAAAGCACATTGTTGAAAGAGTATGGATCGAGCGAAACACAAAAACTTGTGGCAGAGAATGTAAAAGGTGGAAAAGATTTTATAACGGCTTTGAACGAGACAAAAGAAGTATTGCAAAGATCATATGAAGAAAAACAGATAGAAGATTTTGACGGCGAGGATGTGTTTACTCTTGGCGGATATAACCCCTTTAGTTAAAAACTGGACCTATGAAACTGTAAAAACAAAGAAAGGAATAGAATATTTAAACGTTGCGGCAGCTTTTGACATAGAAACAACATCTTTTTATGACGCTAAAACCGGAGAAAAACGAGCTACAATGTATATGTGGGGCTTTGGACTAAATTACGAAACAATCATAGGGCGGACATGGAACGAGTTTTTATCATCATTAGAAATCCTGATAAAAGAATACAATTTATCTTTAGAAAAACGAATGATAATTTACATTCACAATTTATCTTATGAATTTCAATTTTTTAGGAAATTATTTAAGTGGGAAAAAGTGTTTGCAATAGATGATAGAAAAGTAGCTTATGCGTTGACAAAAGACGGTATAGAATTTAGATGTAGTTATTTATTAAGTGGATACAGTCTAAAAAAAGTAGGCGAAAACCTCAAACATCACAAAGCAAAAAAGATGGTTGGAGACTTGGACTACAAAAAAGCAAGAAATTATTTAACAATAATGACGCAAAAAGAAAAAGGCTATCAATACGGAGATATACAAGTATTATTATACTATATAAATGAAGAGATAAAAAGGAACGGAAACATAACAAAAATACCTTTAACAAAGACTGGATATGTAAGGAGATTTTGTCGTAACAATTGCCATAAAGGTTTTGAAAAAAGAAATAAAGCAAACAATACTTATAAAAAATACAGAAAACTAATGAAAGAATTAGTGTTATCAGAATCCGATTATAAGCAATTAAAAAGGGCATTTGCCGGGGGGTACACTCATGCAAACGCATTTAACAGTTGTAAAGTTTTTAACGATGTGACATCAATGGACTTTACGTCCTCTTATCCGTTTGTAATGGTTTCAGAGAAATTTCCCATGAGTGAAGCGGAAGAAGTAGTTATAAAAAGTAATGAAGAATTTGAAATAAATCTTAAAAGTTATTGTTGTATTTTTGACGCAGAATTTACCAATATTGAACAGGTGAATTGGACAGACAGCTACATATCATCATCAAAATGTGATACATTAGAAAAAGGGATATTAAACAACGGCAGAGTAGTTAAAGCAGACAGATTAACCATAACAATTACGGAGCAGGACTTTTTAATCATAAAACAAATATACAAATGGGACAATCTAAATATAAAAAATTTTAATCGTTATAAAAAGGCCTATTTGCCCAAAAATCTTATATTATCCATATTATCATTATATAAAGATAAAACAGAGTTAAAAGGGGTGATGGGAAAAGAAGAAGAATATTTGAACGGAAAGGAAATGTTAAATGCTACTTACGGAATGATGGTTACGGATATAGTAAGAGAAGAATACATTTATACGGACGCAGACTTGTGGGAAAAAGAAAGTCCTGATACTTTTAAAAGTATACAAAATTATAATCAAAGTGGGAACAGATTTTTATACTATCCGTGGGGAGTATGGGTTACCGCTTACGCGCGCAGGAATTTATGGAGTGGAATATTAGCGTTGGAGAATGATTATATTTATAGTGATACGGATAGTGTAAAATTTTTAAATTATGAAAAACACAAAGATTATTTTAGCAAATACAACGATTTTGCAATAAAAAAATTAAAGAAAATGTGTGAAGAATTAGAGATAGATTTTAACCTTACAAAACCAAAGACAATAAAAGGGGAAGAAAAGCAGTTAGGAGTATGGGATTTTGACGGGAAGTATAAGCGGTTTAAAACATTAGGCGCAAAAAGATATATGGTGGAGCACGAAAACGGAGATATAAATATCACTGTATCTGGTGTAAATAAATATACTGCTGTCCCATATCTTATAAATACATACGGGAAAGATAACGTATTTAATGCCTTTACCGATGGACTATATATACCCAAGGGATATGCAGGGAAGAACATATTAACATATATTGATGAGGAAACGGAGGGAGTAATAAAAGATTATCAAGAGAATGAAGCATATTATCATGAGGGGAGCAGTGTCCATATGGAAGAGGGAGACTATACATTAAAGATTGGAAAAGAATACATAGAATATATGAAAGGAGTGAGGTACAGGAAATGAAATATTATACGACAAAAAGAATCGACAAAAGGGAAGCTCATTACAATCTAATCTTTGGGGAGAGATCAAACGGAAAAACAACCGCATTGCTTTTAAAGGGGCTGCAAAACTGGTGGGATGCTGGGGAAGAAATGGCCTATGTGCGCAGGTATGACGTCGAAATAAGGGGAAAACAGGGGGATGCGTTATATAATGCTATTAGGGCATTGGGATCTCTCAGCAAAATTACAAACGGGGAGTGGAACGATATTTACTATTATAATCGTAAATGGTGGGCGCGGCTAATGGACAACGGGAAAGAGATAAAAAGATGTGAAACGCCAATCGCATACGCTTTCTCCTTATCCGGGAGTATGCACGATAAAAGTACATCGTTTCCCAAGGTAACAACAATAGTTTTTGACGAATTTTTGTCAAGAGATGGATACCTTACCGATGAATTTGTACTTTTTATGAATCTAATCTCGACGATCGTGCGGGAACGAAAAAACGTAAAAATATATATGTTAGGGAATACGGTCAATAAGTACTGTCCGTATTTTAAAGAGATGGGGCTAACACACATAAAGGAAATGAAACAAGGGACGATAGACCTATACACATACGGACAAAGCGATTTAAAAGTGGCAGTAGAGTATTGTGGGAACTTAAACAAAGACAAGCCGTCAGACGTATATTTTGCTTTTAACAATCCCCACTTGCAAATGATAAAGACAGGATCCTGGGAAATGGACATATACCCACACTGCCCCACAAGTATAGCCCCCAAAGATATCATATATAAATTTTATATAGACTTTGAGGGAGAATTATTAGAGGGTGACGTTGTACGAAACGATGATAACATATTTTTGTTTTTTCATCGAAAAACGACCCCGCTAAAAGAATATTACAGCGATCTCATTTATACACAAAAATACGATATGCGGCAGAATTACCGGAGAAAAATAACAAAGCCCGTAACACGTCTTGAGCAAAAAATTGTAGAGTTATTTGCGAAAGATAAAGTATTTTATCAGGACAACGAAGTGGGCGAGATTGTAAGAAATTATCTGCAATGGTGCAAACAATGATGTGAAAGGAGATATTAAAAATGAAAGAAAAATATGGAGTTGATGTATCACATTGGAATAACCCGGATTTTAGGAGGTTGAAAGAGGAGGTAAAAATAGATTTTGCGATCCTAAAACTGGGAACGTTTGGGAGTAATGGTTTTTATCCTGATGTGGCGTTTAAACATAATGCTAATATGTGTGAGATTTTTAAGATCCCATATGGGGCATATGTATATTTAAATTCGAGCGCATTTTACTTGCCATTTGACCCCACAAAAATGTGTGCGGACAGTATACGATTTTTATGGGGGCGAAAACTTGATTATCCGATGTATTTAGACGTGGAAGAAGATAACATAGATATACCCGTAGAGACAAAGACGGAAAGAATACTAAGTATACTTAATTTTTGGGAAACCTTTGGTTTTTATGTCGGAATATATGCGTCCGAAAAAAGCGGATTTGGAAAGATCTTTAAACTGGATAGTGTAACAAAACAATACACTTTTTGGGTGGCAAATTGGACCGCGAAACCCGTGTTGTCCTGCGGCATGTGGCAATGCGCCAGTGGAAACAGTGATAAAGGTATACTGGGATTGGACAAAAATGTTTGTTATGTAGATTTTCCGAATGCTGTCAGAAAGGTAGGTTTAAATGGATACTGGGAATAATACTATAATAGATGTAACAGATCGTTTTGTGCATATGATAGAATCTTTTCAATGCGATTTCTCTCTTTATCTGGACGATCCTGTTATGTATCCTTTGAGCTCCATTAAACAGAGCGAAAGACTTGTAAAGGACGTCAAGCTGTTAGAGGAGTTGAGTTACGGGCTGCGAAACGGAACGTTTAAATTGGTTGTGACAAAGTAAAAAAGAAAGAAGTAGCCGGACTATTTCACACGAAATATCCGGCTACTGCTTTATTTACTATATTCAATCTTGTCGCAAAGTTTTGTAAGAGCCACAGTGTTGTTGTTTATCGTTTTAGTCAACTCTTGCGTCTCCTCCCGGTGTTGCTGTAAGATCGCATCCATCCTAGCATCCATGCGTTTGTTATTGGTATATACATACCATCCCATGGCACAACACGCCACGATTGGGAAACCCACACTAGTAATGGCATTGATGATATCCTGATACATATCATTTCCTCCTTTTAATTTCCTGCCACAGCCAAAACAAATTCTTGTGTCGTAAAACCGGACGGAAAAGGCACTGTAACGATAGTCGGTTTGTTAGTCACCTTAAACGTCAGACCGTCGTTAAGATACAGATTCCACAGGTTTTGCTGTCTCTCGACTACTGCGGCTTGTTGTAAGATCTGCTCCGAATAACTCTCTAACACGTCCACATGCGCAGTAACCTGTATGATCCCGGCCCGGACGATCTCTATCTCGCGTATAAAATACGTCCTGTTAAACGTGGGGATCTTGATGTAGTTGCATCCTGCGATCTGTGAGATATTTCCGCCATTGTTTACGGTCAAGACAGGATCGATAATGGACGAAGGTGCTTTTAGATCTCCCGTTAACGTTACAACATCCGTGATGTTTTTGCCTATCTTGTCCTCATTGCTGTTATTGACGCAAAATGTGATAGCAAATGCCATTATATCATCACCCCCCTCTTTAACAAGCTTTCGATCTCATCCAACTCCGGCTTTGTAGCCGGAATGTTTACAAGATGCACTTCTGCGCATTTTGTGTATCCCATACAGTTGCTTAACAGCAACGTCATGTTTGACGGGTAACCCTGATATTCGTTTTGATTTTCCGGAACCGATTGAGTCGGCAATGTAAATATAAGGTACGGTGTCTGGATACCTAACAGCCCGTTTGTTGCCTGTACTGACCCTGAGTGTTGGACTGTGGGTTTCATCCCACCCGAAGCTGCCGCCGTCAACGCCCCCTCTCCTGCACCGATCGCCGCTCCGATCATGCTTCCCCCAGAAGCTACAAACGATCCTACCCCTGCGGCAAGTTGTACTGCCGTAGATATGATCGTGTTAAAGTTTTGCCCAGTTACGGGGATGCTGGACGCGCAGGACCCATTAAACGTATATAGAGTACTCTCCCCACACTGTAAACACGCCACACACGATCCTGACAGTATATCGATATTGTAAATGAGATGTATCGTTTTATTCATTATCTCATCCACGTCTAACTGGTGTGTACCGATATATGGCAAAAAAATTTGCACTTGTGTATAAGGGGAGTAGTCTAAGCATGACCCCCAAAACTCTCGTACATCGATCGTCCCGCAGTCTACTTGAGCATATTGTGAGGATACTACAGGCATAGATACGCCTGTGGAGATAAATCCCGCTGTCACTTCCGCCGATCCCGATGTGGACGGTTTGACGGGGACTATGTTTAATCCCAATATAACATCCATCGGATCACCAAACAACTTTACGATATTGGTGACAAAATCATCAGACCACATAAACCGCGCAAGGGCGTTAAGTTGGGATGCGGACGGATTAAACAACCCACAAAAGCCAGATCCTATACCAGATAAGGAGGGTAGCCCCGGCAAAGGTATTGCGGTTGATTGTCCATCAAACGTACCGCCGCCGCCTATACCGCCACTCGCACCGGGCGTTAGTCCCGATCCGCTGGACGGTTGATTAAAACCCCCCGGGGAATATGGCCCAGGATCTACTATGAGCGGAGGTATATATCCCTCAAATAACGACTTTATGGTACTGACCTGGATATCGTCATACATATATGCATATGCTCCGTACTCGATAGGTCGGGAGCTATGTACATAAGCAGTAAATGTGATTTTTAATATCAGTGCATCCCTCCTATCGTTTCCGGGGATAGTTATTTTTGCGCCATCCCACCATGATTCGGGGCAGACAATAGCACCTATTTCTACCGTACCTGTAAGACCGGTACTGCTCACTGGACTATCATACGATTGGACAAAAAAAGTCCGAAAATTGCTTTTAACTGTGTTTATCCACCCTTCTATCAAGTTGCTACCCCGCCGCACATAATAATTACCGCTCGTGTCTTTTCCGTCAGCGATCGACATGGTAAGACTTTGGTTAATAGGTAACTCTGCATCGTCCTGCTTAATTTGTAGCGCAGGAAAAGAGCGTATTAACTCCTGTAAAGCAGGGTTAGCATTGTTATAAACATACGATGATATATAGCTCTGAGTTGCTAACAGTAGCTCGTAGTTGCCGTATTTTTCCGCCAGCGAATTAAACATATAGTTTTGTGCCGATGTTATGGACGCGAATTTTTTATCTTCTATGAGCGGATCTGCTGTGCCTGTCCGATCCGCATATAATTTATCATCAAATATCATGAGATAGAGTAGTGGTTTAGTAAAATCGGCGTTGTCTATTGATGATCGTACTAAAAAACTTAAAGGCATATATTTTCCTCCTATTAAAAGAGGGCAGTAATACGCTGCCCTCTTGCAGCTGCTAGGCTACAAAAAAGACTACAAAGTTTTCATTGAGATCATTAAAATATCCAGCGTCAAATTTGTACCAATAATTATAAAACTCGCCTTTGGGGTTGTAATTACTGGTAACCCTACGATCAACATTGGACACCCCCAGCGCGTCACGGTCAAACATCACGCCCAGCACCCCACTAATGCTAACATCGTTGCCTGATGCTGTTTTGATATTGACACTAGAGATCGAGCTAAAATCGTACGTTTCCCCCGATCCCTGCCAATAAGGGACGGTATCGGCGTTAGGCAGAGCCGTGTACTGATCGTGAAAAGTATCAGACTGTAAATAGGTATCTGCTCCGCGCACGAAGTCAGAAAGCAACACCACATGTAACATATCCTCCGGTGTAAATCTGTCCTGACCGCCCACGTTAAATAGACTGGACATAACTTTCAGCCGATCGATCTGCACGGTCATGCGATTTACCGCAAACCTCAAAAAATCAGGATCTTTTACTGCTTCCTCTGCGGTCATTTCCGCAGCAGACGTGTTTGCCTGTTTGTACTCATATAACAGGTTAATCGCCCGTACGCCGCTTTTGGTGTTAAGGTCTGAGCCCTGATAGTCCGCATAAACTGTCTCCCCTGCCATGTTGTTGATCGTCCGCATGACCAGACCATCGATCTTAATGGTCATACTGCGATCTACGGAGTTATAAAGCATGGAGTAAAAGGCGTTAAGCTGTGTAGCATTGCTAAAAGCGGATAACACCTGCCGACGAGTGATCGACAACGGGACTTCAAATGTAACCCGCTTGTTAAAAAATTTCTGCTGTACCTGCGGTTTTGTAAAAATGTTGGGATCGTAGGATGCACCGTCTACTAACTCCCAGCTTTCGTTTTCTTCCGCTTCCGGCAGGGATGCGGAGACTTTTTGCAAAATACTGCCAAACTCCCACCCATCCATAAGCACGGAGGGCGCGCTACCACGATAGACGCGATCCACAAAGACCATCTTGCCAATGTGATCGGATAAGGACCGGACATAGTTGTCAACTGCGTTCTGATTGACAAACGCTTCTCCGATGTCTACTACGTTGGAGAGATCCTCCGCTACTACTGCGGACTCTCCCAAAACTTCTTGCGTTACTGTATTGAGTAACTGATAAACCTGTGATACCTGCATCTTTTTTCTCCTTTCTTATTCTCCCGCGCTTGCGGTAACCACGTCTGACGATGTAATGGTAACTGTCTGATTATAGGCAACAAACGTGATGTTGCCGGATATTGTTGCCGCGATCGGCACGTCAGGCAATACCGTCCCGCTAAAGTTTAGCCCCGATGCTAGCAATTCCTTGTTGTAATTTCCCTCAATGGTTTCGTAGATTCCTGGGATCGTAGTTTCGGCTGCGGACAACTGTAAACCCTTAAAATCTACGATCTGATAGCCGCCTTTTCTTGCCATTTTCTAATTCTCCTTTCTTTTAAATATGGTAAACATCTATTGTCAAAATTTTATCGAGATCGGCATAGACGATCTCCATAAAATTCCACAACCATAAGTTGCGTTCCGATTCGATCATTTGTTGCGATGTGGTGATCCCGATATTCCCGCTTCTTGTCAAAGTCCGGTTTTTGGTGCTCTTGAGATCGTCTGTGCGGATTCCTGTAAAATCATCCGTTCCGCTTTCCGCGTCTGACAGATCGTCCGTGCGTGTTCTGGATATGGTGTCTGTGCCCGTGGTGGCGTCCGATACGCTTTCCGTTTCTGTAGTCCCTACAGTATCTTTCCCGCCATTTTCTGCTGTTTTTTGTGTGGTTACTGTGGTATCTTCATTTCCACTTTCAGTAACCGTCCCGGACTGCTCCTGCGTCTGGTGATCGGCGTTTTCCCATGATGCACTATCAAAAGCATAGACTTGTCCAGTGGTGTCCGTTGTGGTGTTTGGTGTTGTCGTTTTACTGTCTGTCTTTTTGGTCGTATCTGTACCGGATACATTTTCCGTTTTGCCATAGTCGGTCTGTGTGTTGGTATCAGTAGAGCGGTCCGTTTTTACGGTTTTACCATAAGTTGTTTCATCCTCATCGGTCTGTGTCCCTGTGTGGGTTATTTTCTTCCCGTATGTGGTAGCATTGTCTGTGCTTACCGTTCCCGTGTTAGTCCCTAACTCCTCCTCAGTTTCTTTCATATCGTAGTTATTTATGGGGTTATATTCGAGAGACAAAGTATCATATAACCTTTTCCAGTTTTTCCCGTATTTTGCCATAGCTAACTGGGCTAGCTGTCTTTGATTTTGAGTGGTTAGTGTCGGACTATCCTCTGTTAAAAGGCTTTCCACCAGAGGGGATATTATTTTTCGCCCGGAGTGGTTGCCATAGTACTCCAGATTGAGTAACGTGCCTTCTATATCCGCACTCCATGGCGCGGATAGGGACGATAAGTCGATAAATATACCGCCTGTATATGCGTTACTCGTTGTTTCCATTAAGGTTTGTTTGCGCATTGCTCTCTCCCATTCCGTCCATTATTTCTTCCGCTATTTGCCAACTGCTATAAAAGTCTACCTTAATGCTAGTGCCGTACATCCGATTGACCCGCTCGTAAGCTTCTATCCTTGTGCGCTTCATGTCGTCTACAAAGGGCAACAAGGCTTCTCTATTTACATCTACTTCCCCCTCAGACAACTGCGCGCGCTTCATGTTAAAGTTAGCGTTTAGTCCTAATTCGTTGTAAAGCGTAGCTCTAAGATATTGCTGGTATTCCAGGAGTTGTGTTACTGCGTTGCTTCTCCCACTGGATGCGTAAGGCAAGGACTTTAATCCCTCGCTAAACACGTCGGACATTAACACGCCTAAGTTGCCGTCTTTTATATCATGTAAAAACTGTTTTGCAGACGATTCCTCGCGATCCGTGTTTGCGGTTATGGCGGCAACGATCCTACTGTTTATGTCATTGATGTATAGAGACAAGTCATTTTCTGCCCTGAGATAACTACTTTTACATATAATGGGGAGTAGTCCCATGTAGACACTATCGTTCGGGACTATCTCACACTCAATCCCTATTTTTAAGTTTGCACTATATTTAAGCGCGGGGTTACTTACCGTAAATATGGTAGGCATATAATATGGGTTAGGTTCTCCGCCTAATCCTCCCCAAAGAGCGTACAACTCCCCCTCTACTTTTGTAATGGCGCAACATCCGGCAGACATGATAAGCATTTCCAGGTCGCGTCTAGGTATCGTGTCGGGGAGATTTTGATAATCAAACATTGATTGACAACGTGCTAACGCGATCAATGACATTACAAGAGCATTATGCTCTTTTCTTTTTGGATCGTAGTCATACAGTACGCTAGACTGTGGATGCCATAAATTTTTATGTATCATAATTGTACTCCTTTTCTTTCATTTTATTTTATTCCTGCATTTTAGTCAACCTTTGTCAACAATTTTTTACATTTTTTTGAACGAATATCTATTATCAACTAATCGTCATATCGTGCATTCCAGCTTCACGTAAATTCGTATATTTCTC
>CANQZJ010000063.1 GCA_947628315.1 uncultured Oscillospiraceae bacterium | reverse complement strand
TACGGCCACGGGGTGGGCCTCAGCCAGTACGGCGCCAACGCCATGGCGAAGGAGGGGGCCTCCTGGCGGGACATCGTGGAGCACTATTACACCGGCGTCACCGTTCAGACCGGGATCTGAATCCCGTTTTCTCCCTTAAAGTGTTAAATTTCTGTGTCCCCGTTGCTTTTTCGCTCCCTCTGTGATAGTATTACGTAAATTTGTACTGTCAAGATACAGGAGGGGTCACAGTGGGCAATCACCGTCATCATCCCACCCGCGTCCAGCCGCGCTCCGGCGGGAGCGGCCGGCGCGGACGGGAATATACGCGCCGGCAGGCCGACAGCCGCAGGCAGGCGTACCGGCGTGACCGGAGCGGCCAAAACCGGCGGTTCGCCGGCTCCCCTCTGCTGTCCATCCTGTTCTTCCCGGCGGTCATCCTCTATCACGAGCTGCTGCTCCGCCTGTTCGACGGCGACAGCCCGTTCTTCTCCCTCGCCCTGCTTCGGATCCTGTTCTTCTCCCTGGCGGCGGGACTGTTCATCGGCCTGATCCTGGAGCTGATCCCCGCCCGGGGCGGGGCGCGCACCGCGGGCGTCGTCCTCATTGCCGCCGGCACGGTGCTGGTGTGCGTGGAGCGGGGCTGCCGCTCCATGTTCCACGTGTACTATGGCCTCACCACCATGGGCGCCATGGGCGGCGACGTGGTGGGCGAGTTCGGCTCCACCGCCTTCGCCGTGTTCGTGAGTATCCTGCCCTTTGTGGCGCTGGCCCTGATCCCGCTGGCGATCTTTGTGTTCCTGCGGCGGGTCATCATCAACGACCGGCCCCAGGCGGGCTCCGTCCGGCTGATGATGGCGGCGGCGCTGGTTGCCTGCCAGATGCTGGGCTTCCTGCTGTCCTTCCTGGGCGCCAGGGCCACCTATACCTACGACTTCACGGTGAACAACGGCATCCCCGAGTTCGGCGTGGTCAACTCCCTCCGGCTGGAGATGGAGTACGCCGTCTTCGGCACCCCCCAGCGGGATCTGAGCGGCTTTAGAGAGGATCCCGGCGCGGTGACCACAAAGGCCCCCCCGGAGGATCCGGACGTCACCGCCGACCCCAACGTGGAGGAGACCGTGTCCCCCACGGAGGCCCCCATCGTGTACGGCTACAACACCATGGATATCGACTTTGAAGCGCTGGCCGCCAATTCCTCCGGCACCCTCCAGTCCATGCACGAGTACTTCGGCAGCCTGACCCCCTCCCAGCAGAACCAGTACACCGGGATGTTTAAGGGCAAGAACCTGATCTTCATCACCGCCGAGGCCTTCTCCCCCTACGTCATCTCGGAGGATCTCACCCCCACGCTGTACAAGCTGTCCCACAACGGGTTCGTGTTCAACAACTACTATCAGCCCGACTGGACACAGTCCACCGTGGGCGGCGAGTTCGCCAACGACACCGGCATCATCCCCAACTGGATCGACGGCGGCTGGGCGGTGAACGCCGCCATCGGCAACGAGATGCCCTTCACCCTGGGCAACCAGTTCGCCAAGCTGGGGTACAGCGTCCCCGCGTGGCACAACCACACCTACACCTATTACAACCGGGATCAGTACCTGGCAACCTTCGGCTACGACTACCACGGCATCGGCAACGGCCTGGTGCTGCCCAGCGACACCTGGCCCAACTCCGACCTGGAGATGATCGAAGTCACGGCGGACAGCTATATCGACGCCTATGTGAGCACCGGCACCCCGTTCCACGCCTACTATATGTCGGTGAGCGGCCACGCCCTCTACAACTTTATGGGCAACGCCATGTCCAAGAAGAACCGGGAGGCCGCCCAGGCCGCCTACCCCAACGCCTCGGAGACGGTGCAGGCCTACATCGCCTGCAACCTGGAGCTGGAGGCGGCCATGACCAGCCTGGTGGACAAGCTGGAGGCCGCCGGCATCGCCGACGACACCCTGATCGTGCTGGGCGCCGACCACTACCCCTACGCCATGGCGGAGGGCGACGTGGACTACTACAACGAGCTGGCCGGCACCAACGACTCCGAGATGGTCACCTCCCGGTACCGCAACACCCTCATCATGTGGTCGGCCTGCATCGAGGAGCCCATCGTGGTGGACGCCCCCTGCTACTCCTGCGACATCGTGCCCACCATCTCCAACCTGTTCGGCCTGGAGTACGACTCCCGCCTGCTCATCGGACGGGACGCGCTTGCCACCAACTACGAGGCGGATCAGTACTCCAGCTGCATGCCGCTGGTGGTGTTCGCCAGCAACCACAACCAGGGCAACTCCTGGATCACCGCCGCCGGCACCTACGAGGCCTCCACCCGCACCTTCACCCCCAATTCGGGCATCACCGTGGCGGACGACTACGTGGATCGGGTGAACAACCTGGTGGCGGGCAAGATCAGCTACTCCAAGCTGCTGCTCTCTGAGGACTACTACGCAAAGGTCTTCGGGTGATCCCTCCAAAAGACGCGAAAAGCGCCCGCTTCCGTGTGGGAAGCGGGCGCTTCTTTCAGGCCGTCTGCTCCTGCCGGGCGGGCCGGTCGTAGACGATGGACACCGCCCGGGGGTGGTTGACCACGGTGGTCTCCGCCTGGGCGCCGCCAAACTCGCCGTCCACCGTCCAGGCCACCAGCTCGTCGCAGGTGAAGGTGACCCTGCCGGCGGTGAAGGCGGTCACCGCGCCGGAGGCGGTGAGCTTCTGGAGGTTCATGGCGTTCAGGACGGACTGCCAGTCCTCCGGGGTCTTGGGCATCCGCACCAGCAGCACCTCGAACTTGCCGTCGTCCAGGCTCACCAGATCCCGGGACAGGTTGACCATGCCGCCTACGGAGACGGTGTTGCCCACCATGCCGTAGATGAAGTCGCCCTCGAAGGTCTGGCCGTCGTCGGTGGTCACCGTCATGTGGTAGCTGGGGACGTTCATCAGCTCGCCCGCGCCCTCCAGCACATAGGCCAGGTGGCCCAGCAGCTGCTTGTTGGGCTGGGGCGTGGAGTAGGACACGTCGGTAAACAGGCCGAAGGCGGCCACATAAGTAAAGGGATGCTCGTTTGCCACGCCGATATCCACCGGATGGGCCTCGCCGCTGGCCGCCAGCTCCGCCAGGGGGACGATGCCCTTGGGCAGTTCCAGGGTGCGGGAGAAGTCGTTGGTGGTGCCCAGGGGGATGTAGCCCACCGGGCGGCGCTCCTCCTCCGGCAGCCGCAGCATGCCGCGCACCACCTCGTTGAGGGTACCGTCGCCGCCGCAGCAGACGACGCGGTCATACCGGGACGCCATGGCGGCCACGGTCTCGGTGGCGTCCCCCTGCCTGGCGGTGGGGTGCACCGTGACCTCCCATCCCCGGCCGGAGAACACCTCCACCACTTCGGCCAGAGTGGCTCTGGCCCGCTGCCGCCCGGCGTGGGGATTATAGATGTAAAGGAGCCGCTGCTTCATAGGGACGACCTCCTGTCGGTCTTTTCATATGTTCCTGCGTATTATAACCAACTTTATATGTCAATACAATGAACAAACTGTAAAAGTGGCGCTTGTCTTCCCACAGAAAAACTGTATAATAGTATCCAATCCATTTGATACTTTACCGCGAGGATGTGTCCCCATGAACCGTAAGACCCTGGCCGCCGCCTTCCCCCACACCGTGCCGGTGCTGATGGGCTACCTGTCCATCGGCATCGTGTTCGGCTGGATGATGTCCGCCGCCGGATTCGTCCCCCTGTGGTCGGTGGCCATGTCCATCACCATCTACGCCGGCAGCGGGCAGTATCTGGGCGTGGATCTGCTGGCCAACGCCTCCCCCCTGGCGGACGTGGCGTTCCTCACCCTCATCATCAACTTCCGGCATCTGGTGTACGGCCTGTCCATGCTGGAGAAGTTCCGCGGCGTCAAGGGCATCCGCAAGCTGTATATGATCTTCGGCCTCACCGACGAGACCTACGCCCTGCTGTCCGGCGTGCAGCCGCCGGAGGGGGTGGACGCCGGCGGTTTCTACTTCTGCATCTCCGTGCTGGATCAGCTCTACTGGATCGCGGGGTCGCTGGTCGGCGCGGTGGCAGGGGCCCTCATCACCATCAACACCGAGGGCATCGACTTCGCCATGACCGCCCTGTTCATCGTCATCGCCGTGGAGCAGTGGCAGTCCAGCGGCCGGCACTTCCCCGTGTTTCTGGGCGCCGGGGCCACCCTGCTGTCCCTGCTGTGCCTGGGGCCGGAGGGCGGGCGGTTCCTCATCCCCGCCCTGGTGATCCTGGTGGGCGGCCTGCTGGCGGCCCGGCCCATGCTGGACAGACCCGACGGCACCCCGGAAGGGGGTGAGGGCGCATGACCAACCCGCAGATCGCCCTGTCCGTGGCGGTGATGGCGGTGTGCACCTTCCTCACCCGCGCCCTGCCCTTCCTGCTGTTCGACCGCGGCAAAAAGCCGCCCAAGGTGATCCTCTATCTGGGCAGGTTCCTCCCCCCGGCGGTCATCGCCATGCTCATCGTGTACTGCTACCGCAATGTGTCCTTTGCCGCCGTGGGCGGCTGGCTGCCGGCCTTTTTGGCCGGCGCGGCGGTGGTGGCCCTCCACCTGTGGAAAAAGAACGATATGCTGTCCATCATGGGCGGGACGGTGTTCTACATGATCCTGGTGCAGGCGGTGTTCAGGTAAATCACGGCACAAAAGAGGCGGTCACCTTACGGTGACCGCCTCTTTCATGGTTTGTTTAAGGGACAGATTACTCGTCGACCTCGATGACCACGCCGGAGCCAACGGTACGGCCGCCCTCGCGGATAGCGAAGCGGAGGCCCTTCTCGATGGCGATGGGGGTGATCAGCTCGACCTTCATGTCCACGTTATCGCCGGGCATGCACATCTCGGTGCCCTCGGGCAGGGTGATGACGCCGGTCACGTCGGTGGTGCGGAAGTAGAACTGGGGGCGATAGTTGTTGAAGAACGGGGTGTGACGGCCGCCCTCTTCCTTCTTCAGCACGTACACCTGGCCCACGAACTTGGTGTGGGGGTGGATGGAGCCGGGCTTGGCCAGAACCTGACCGCGCTCGATGTCGGTCTTGTTGATGCCGCGGAGCAGGCAGCCCGCGTTGTCGCCGGCCTCGATGAAGTCCAGGGTCTTGCGGAACATCTCCATGGAGGTGACGACGGTGGTGCGCTTCTCTTCGGTCAGGCCCACGATCTCGACGGTCTCGCCGGCCTTCAGCTGACCACGCTCCACACGGCCGGTGGCCACGGTGCCGCGGCCGGTGATGGTGAAGACGTCCTCAACGGGCATCAGGAAGGGCAGGGAGTCATCGCGGGGAGGAGTGGGGATCCAGGTGTCGACGGCGTCCATCAGCTCCCAGATGCACTTGTACTCGGGGGCGTTGGGATCCTTGGAGTCGGACACCAGGGCGTTCAGAGCGGAGCCGCGGATGATGGGGGTGTCGTCGCCGGGGAAGCCGTAGAAGTCCAGCATCTCGCGCACTTCCATCTCCACCAGCTCCAGCAGCTCCTCGTCGTCCACCTGGTCGCACTTGTTCAGGAAGACCAGCACGGAGGGCACGTTCACCTGGCGGGCCAGCAGCAGATGCTCCTTGGTCTGAGCCATGGGGCCGTCGGAGGCGGCGATGACCAGGATGGCGCCATCCATCTGAGCGGCGCCGGTGATCATGTTCTTGATATAGTCGGCGTGGCCCGGGCAGTCGACGTGGGCATAGTGCCGGGCGTCGGTCTCGTACTCCACGTGGGCGGTGTTGATGGTGATGCCGCGCTCGCGCTCCTCGGGGGCCTTGTCGATGCTGGAGTAGTCGGTGTACTGGGCCTGGCCCTTCATGGCGAGGCACTTGGTGATGGCGGCGGTCAGGGTGGTCTTGCCGTGGTCGATGTGGCCGATGGTGCCGATGTTCACATGGGGCTTGGTACGCTCAAACTTTTGCTTAGCCATTTTGAGTTTCCTCCTTAAAAATAACTAATTTTTTGATTGGTAGTCATGTAGACCCAGCGATGGGCCTATTCTATCGCATTACGGGGAAAATTGCAACAACATTTTTCCCTTTTTACGATCACGCTCAGTCGTCGCTCCTGCGGCCGCGCTCAGCGATGATCTTCTCGGCGATGCTCTTGGGGATCTCCACGTAGCTGTGGGGCTCCATGGTGTACTGACCGCGGCCCTGGGTGCGGGAGCGCAGGTCGGTGGCGTAGCCGAACATCTCGGACAGGGGCACCAGGGCGTCCACCTGGGTGGCGCCAGGGCGAACCTCCTGGCCCTGGATCTGGCCGCGGCGGCTGTTCAAATCGCCGATGACGTTGCCCAGGTAGTCGTCCGGGACGGTGACGGACACCTTCATGATGGGCTCCAGCAGGCAGGCGCCGGCCTTGCGGCAGGCGTCCTTGAAGGCCATGGAGCCGGCGATCTTAAAGGCCATCTCGGAGGAGTCCACCTCGTGGAAGGAGCCGTCGTACAGGGTGACCTTCACGTCCACCACGGGGTAGCCGGCCAGCACGCCGGCCTGCATGGCCCCCTGGATGCCCGCGTCCACCGCGGGGATATACTCCTTGGGGATGGCGCCGCCCACGATCTCGTTGACGAACTCATAGCCCTTGCCGGACTCGTTGGGCTCGATGCGGATCTTGACGTGGCCGTACTGGCCCTTGCCGCCGGACTGCCGGGCGTACTTGGTCTCCTGCTCGGCGCTCTTGCGGACGGTCTCCTTGTAGGCCACCTGGGGGGCGCCCACGTTGGCCTCCACCTTGTACTCGCGGAGCAGGCGGTCCACGATGATCTCCAGGTGGAGCTCGCCCATGCCGGCGATGATGGTCTGGCCGGTCTCCTCGTCGGTGTAGGTCTTAAAGGTGGGATCCTCCTCGGCCAGCTTCATCAGGGCGATGCCCATCTTCTCCTGGCCGGCCTTGGTCTTGGGCTCGATGGCCACCCGGATCACCGGCTCAGGGAACTCCATGGACTCCAGGATGATGGGGTGCTTCTCGTCGCAGAGGGTGTCGCCGGTGGTGGAGTTCTTCAGGCCGATGACGGCGGCGATGTCGCCGGAGTAGACGGTCTCGATGTCCTCCCGGTGGTTGGCGTGCATCTGCAGGATGCGGCCGATGCGCTCCTTCTGCTTCTTGGTGGAGTTGAGGACGGTGGAGCCGGTGTTCAGCGTGCCGGAGTAGACCCGGACGTAGGACAGGCGGCCCACGAAGGGGTCGGTGGCGATCTTAAAGGCCAGGGCGGAGAAGGGAGCCTCGTCAGAGGCGGGGCGCTCGTCCTCCTCGTCGGTGTCGGGGTTGACGCCCTGGATGGGGGGGATGTCCAGCGGAGAGGGCATATAGTCCACGATGGCGTCCAGCAGCTTCTGCACGCCCTTGTTGCGGTACGAGGTGCCGCAGGTGACGGGCACCAGCAGGTTCTCGATGGTGCCCTTCCGCAGGGCCCTGCGGATCATGGCGGTGGGGACGGGCTTCTCCTCCAGGGCCAGCTCCATGATCTCGTCGTCGATGTCGGCGCAGGAATCGATGAGCTTGGTGCGGTACTCCCGGGCCAGCTCCATCATGTCGGCGGGGATGTCCTCCACCCGCATATCCTTGCCCATCTCGTCGTAGTAGACGTCGGCGTTCATCTCCACCAGGTCGATGATGCCCTTGAAGTCGGACTCCTTGCCGATGGGGAGCTGCACGGGCACGGCGTTGGCCTTGAGACGGTCATGGATCATGTCCAGCACGTGGTAGAAGTCGGCGCCCATGATGTCCATCTTGTTGACATAGATCATGCGGGGGACTTTGTAGTGATCCGCCTGACGCCACACCGTCTCCGACTGGGGCTCCACGCCGCCCTTGGCGCACATGACGGTCACAGAGCCGTCCAGCACGCGCAGGGAGCGCTCCACCTCAACGGTGAAGTCCACGTGGCCCGGGGTGTCGATGATGTTGATGCGGGTCTGGGGGAACTGGTTGGCGGTCCCCTTCCAGTAGCAGGTGGTGGCGGCGGACGTGATGGTGATGCCGCGCTCCTGCTCCTGAGCCATCCAGTCCATGGTGGCGGTGCCGTCGTGAGTTTCGCCGATCTTGTAATTCACGCCGGTATAGTAGAGGATACGCTCGGTGGTAGTGGTCTTACCGGCGTCGATGTGGGCCATGATGCCGATATTGCGCGTATTCTCCAGAGAAACTTTTCTTGCCATAGGGTATTCTCCTGTTTCGCAGGATCACCAGCGATAATGGGCGAACGCCTTATTGGCCTCGGCCATCTTGTGGACGTCCTCGCGCTTTTTCACGGCGGAGCCGGTGTTGTTGGCGGCGTCCATGACCTCGCCGGCCAGGCGCTCCTTCATGGTCTTCTCGCCGCGGCCGCGGGCATAGCTGGTGAGCCAGCGCAGACCGAGGGTCTGCCGGCGCTCGGGACGAACCTCCATGGGCACCTGATAGGTGGAGCCGCCCACACGGCGGGACTTGGTCTCCAGGGACGGCATGATGTTCTCCATGGCGGCGGTAAAGACCTCAAGGGGCTCCTTGCCGGTCTTATCCTTGATGATGTCAAAGGCACCGTAGACGACTTTCTGGGCAACGCCCTTCTTGCCGTCCAGCATGATGCTGTTGACGAGCTTAGTGACTAAGACGGAATTATACAGCGGGTCGGGCAAAACTTCCCGCTTGGGTACGTTTCCTCTTCTGGGCACTTCGCTTCCCTCCTTCATATAAAATGATGTTCATAGGTACTCGAAGCTGGCCGGTGTGACCGGCCGAGTCCGTGTAATGCCTGTCCGAGGTTCGCCCATATGATATAGGTAAACGCTCGGCAAGGCGGGGCGCCTTGCGCGTCAGCGCAAAACTTGCTTTGTGGTTCGTGAAGAATTACTTCTTCTTGCCGGCCTTGGGGCGCTTGGCACCGTACTTGGAACGGGCCTGCATACGGCCGTTGACGCCCTGGGTATCCAGAGTGCCGCGGATGATGTGGTAACGCACGCCGGGCAGGTCCCTGACACGGCCGCCGCGGATCATCACCACGGAGTGCTCCTGCAGATTGTGGCCGACGCCGGGGATATAGGCGGTGACCTCGTAGCCGTTGGTCAGGCGCACACGGGCGATCTTCCGCAGAGCGGAGTTGGGCTTCTTGGGGGTGGTGGTACGCACCGCCGTGCAGACGCCGCGCTTCTGGGGAGAGGGCAGGTCGGTCTCCTTGTTCCGCAGGGTGTTCAGGCCGTGCTGCATGGCGGGAGAGGTGGACTTGTAGGTCACCCGCTCGCGGCCCTTCCGCACCAGTTGGTTAAAAGTAGGCATGATTTTCCTCCTTTCCGTGAAATTATATTTTAACGATAATCCCGGGGATTATTCGCTAAAACCAAAGTTTTCCGCGCTTCTTACACGGTGGCGGCCACGGCGGCCCCCACGGCGATGCCGCAGGCCCGGCCCAGGGCCTTCATGTTCTCCGCCCGCTCCACGGGGACGCCGGCGGCTTTCGCCGCCTCCTCCAGGGGCGCGGTGAGGTGGGGATCGGCGTCCCCGGCCAGGAACAGCTTTTTGGCTCTTCCCTCGGTCAGCGCCCGGCGAACCTGCTTGACGCCCGCCACCCTGGCGGCGTGTTCCAGCTCGGTCAGCATCGGGGGCACCTCCTCAATTCGGGCAAATCGCGCACCAGCGCAAGTTAGGATTATAACATAGCAAACCCCGCCAGTCAAGCATTTTTTGCCTGATTTGGCGGGGTTTTCGCACAAAATTATCAGATGTTTCCGGGCGTGGGATGGTCATTCGGCGTAATCTGCACAAAATCAGCGGAACGGCAAATTTTCTCTTGACGGGGACGCCGACTCATGTTATTATAAAGTGCTTTTTTGTGCAACAGAAAAGAGGGGGCCTTCCCCTCCAATCTAAGCGCAGTATAACAGAAGCTGGAACAAAACGCAAGAGCGGGTTGCAACTAACTGACAACTGCGCCGGGCGTTTCACCCGGCCGAAATCTGACGACTGGAGCGTGATGAAATGGCGAGAGCGGTCAAGGACGTGTACTACGGCAAGACCCTGCGCAAGAGCTTCGCCCGGGGCGAGGACATTCTGGAGATGCCCTATCTGCTGGAGATCCAGAAAAAGTCCTACAACTGGTTCCTGGAGACGGGGCTGCAGGAGGTGTTCAACGACGTTGACGCCATCACCGACTATGCCAACAACCTGGAGCTGACCTTTATCAGCTTCTCCATGAACGATCCCCCCAAGTACACCATCGAGGAGTGCAAGGCCCAGGACATGACCTACGCCGCCCCCATGAAGGTGCAGGTGCGCCTGCGCAACAAGGAGACCGGCGAGATCAAGGAGCAGGAGATCTTTATGGGGGACTTCCCCATCATGACCCAGCAGGGCACCTTTGTGATCAACGGCGCGGAGCGGGTCATCGTGTCCCAGATCGTCCGCTCCCCCGGCGTGTACTTCGCCCGCAACGCGGACAAGCAGGACAACATCACCTACGCCTCCACCGTCATCCCCTATCGCGGCGCGTGGCTGGAGTATGAGACCGACCTGTCCGACGTGTTCTACGTCCGCATCGACAAGAACCGCAAGCTGCCCGTCACCTGCCTGATCCGCGCCGTGGGCCCCCGCACCGACGCCGAGATCATCGACATGTTCGGCGAGGATCCCCGCATCCTGGCCACCCTGGAGAAGGACGCCTGCAAGAGCTACGAGGACGCCATGCTGGAGATCTACCGCAAGCTGCGTCCCGGCGAGCCCCCCACGGTGGACTCCGCCGAGTCCCTGATGAACGCGCTGTTCTTCGATCCCCACCGGTACGACCTGTCCGGCGTGGGCCGCTATAAGTTCAACAAGAAGCTGGCCCTGTGGACGCGTCTGTCCGGCCAGAAGCTGGCCGCCCCCGTGGCCGACCCCGAGACCGGCGAGATCGTGGCCGAGGCGGGCGAGGTGCTCACCCGCGACCGCGCCCGTGAGCTGGAGGCGCTGGGCGTCAACGAGGCGGTCATCGAGGTGGAGGATCTCCACACCGGCGTCCACCTGGTGAAGGTGTTCTCCAACCACATGGTGGATATGAAGCACTATGTGGACTTCGACCCGGAGGAGGTCGGCGTCACCGAGAAGGTGCACGAGTCCGTGCTGAAGGATCTGCTGGCCAGGCGCGACGCGGAGCAGCTGTCCGAGGAGGACTTCAGGGAGCTGATCCAGGACAACCTGGACGCCCTCGTCCCCAAGCACATCACCGTGGACGACATCATGGCGTCCATCAACTATCTGAACTGCCTGGCCCATGGCGTGGGCAGCGCCGACGACATCGACCACCTGGGCAACCGCCGCCTGCGCTGCGTGGGCGAGCTGCTCCAGAACCAGTTCCGCATCGGCTTCACCCGCATGGAGCGGGTCATCCGGGAGCGCATGACCATCCAGGATCTGGACATCGTCACCCCCCAGAGCCTCATCAACATCCGGCCCGTGACGGCGGCCATCAAGGAGTTCTTCGGCTCCTCCCCCCTGTCCCAGTTCATGGATCAGACCAACCCCCTGGCCGAGCTGACCCACAAGCGCCGTCTGTCCGCCCTGGGCCCCGGCGGCCTGTCCCGCGACCGCGCCTCCTTCGACGTGCGGGACGTCCACTACTCCCACTACGGCCGCCTGTGCCCCATCGAGACCCCCGAAGGTCCCAACATCGGCCTGATCTCCTACCTGGCCTCCTACGCCCGGGTGAACCGCTACGGCTTTATCGAGGCCCCCTACCGCAAGATCGAGCACACCTTCGACGAGAAGGGCAGGCCCGTCTCCGCCCGGGTCACCGACCAGGTGGAGTATATGACCGCCGACGTGGAGGACGAGTTCAACGTGGCCCAGGCCACCGAGCCGGTGGACGAGAACGGCTATCTGCTCAACGCCCGCGTGGCCTGCCGCCACCGCAACGAGATCATCGAGGTGGATCGGGACCGGGTGGACTACATGGACGTGTCCCCCCGGATGATGGTGTCCGTGGCCACCGCCCAGATCCCCTTCCTCCAGAACGACGACGCCAACCGCGCCCTGATGGGCGCCAACATGCAGCGCCAGGCCGTGCCCCTGCTGACCACCGAGGCCCCCATCGTGGCCACCGGCCAGGAGTACAAGAACTGCCAGGACTCCGAGGTGGCAGTTCTCGCCGAGGGCCCCGGCACCGTCACAAGGGTGGACGCCACCTCCATCACCGTGGACTACGACGGCCAGGGCGAGAAGGAGTACAAGCTCACCAAGTTCCTCCGCTCCAACCACGGCACCTGCATCAACCAGCGGCCCATCGTGGCCGTGGGCGACCGGGTGGACGCCCGGGACACCCTGGCCGACGGCCCCTCCACCTCCCAGGGCGAGATCGCCCTGGGCAAGAACATCCTCATGGGCTTCATGACCTGGGAGGGCTACAACTACGAGGACGCCATCCTGCTCAACGAGCGGATGGTGAAGGAGGACGTGTTCACCTCCATCCACATCGAGGAGTACGAGACCGAGGCCCGGGACACCAAGCTGGGCCCCGAGGAGATCACCCGGGACATCACCAACGTGGGCGAGGACGTGCTGAAGGATCTGGACGAGCGGGGCATCATCCGCGTGGGCGCCGAAGTCCGCGCCGGCGACTACCTGGTGGGCAAGGTCACCCCCAAGGGCGAGACCGAGATGACCGCCGAGGAGCGGCTGCTCCGCGCCATCTTCGGCGAGAAGGCCCACGAGACCCGCGACACCTCCCTGAAAGTCCCCCATGGCGAGTACGGCATCGTGGTGGACGTGAAGCGCTTTACCCGGGAGGAGGGGGCCGAGCTGTCCCCCGGCGTCAACGAGGTGGTGCGGGTCTACATCGCCCAGAAGCGCAAGATCAGCGTGGGCGACAAGATGGCCGGCCGCCACGGCAACAAGGGCGTGGT
>CANQZJ010000062.1 GCA_947628315.1 uncultured Oscillospiraceae bacterium | reverse complement strand
ATGCCCTTCGTGCTGGCCCTCGTCGTGGCCTGGTGCCTGAACCCGGCGGTGCGGTGGCTCCAGCACAGGCTGCCGGTGCACCGCAAGGCCATCTCCATGGTGCTCATCATCCTGGTGTTCGCCGTCATCGGCGGGGTGCTGTTCGGCGTGGGCTGGGTGGCAGTGTCCCAGATCACCTCCCTGTTCGACAACCACGCCTCCCTGCTGGAGCGTCTGATGGCCAGCCTGGACGCCCTGCGGCAGAGCGTCAGCCGCTGGCTGGAGGATATCGGCAGGGTCATCCCCCTGCCGCCGGAGCTGCTCTCCTCCGGGGAGGGGCTGCTGGAGCTGCTGGGCCGCTGGTTCCAGTCCCTGAACCTCTCCGGCTGGCTCACCCGGCTGATGAACCACGCCCCCGATCTGGTGTCCGGCGTGTCCGGCTTCCTAGTGGCCCTCATCGTGTTCGTCATGGCCAGCTACTTCATCACCGGGGAGTACCCCCGCTACCGCTTCCTGGTCACCGACCGGATGCCCGCCGAGGTGCGGGACTTCTTCCGCTCCGCCCGGAACATCTGCGTGGCGGCTTTCGGCGGCTATCTGAAAAGTCAGTTTTTGATGTCCCTGGTGGTGTTCCTCATCCTCACCGTGGGCTTTATGATCATGGGCAACAACTACGGCCTGCTGGTGGCCTTCGGCCTGGCGATTTTGGACTTCATCCCCATCGTGGGCTCCGGCACGGTGATGGTGCCCTGGGCGGTCATCGACCTGATCCTGGGCCACTACGCCAACGCCGTGGCCCTCATGGTCATCTGGGGCGTCATCGCCCTGTTCCGGCAGGTGGCCGGCCCCAAGGTGCTGGGCGACCAGACGGGCCTCTCCCCCATCCTGTCGCTCGTCGGCATCTACGTGGGCATGAAGCTGGGCGGCGTGCTGGGCATGATCTTCGGCCCCCTGCTGCTGCTGGTGGTCATCAACCTGGCCAAGCTGGGCATCTTCCGCCCCGCGGCGGACGACGTGCGGCTGGCCGTCAACGACACCATGGCGATCCTGCGCTCCGGCCGGAAGGATCCCCCGGAGGGCGAAAACAAGCCCTCCCCGCCGGCGGGATCGTGAGAAACGGGCCTGTATCCCGGAAAATGCGGGCCCTTCACAGATTTTTGGGGAATTGTTCAAAATTGTTTTGGACTTTTGAAACACCTCGGACACATTTTCGCGCTATTTTATGCTCAACAGACAGGCGGGGATCCCCCGTCGGGATGAAAGGAGCCATCCGCCATGGATGAATTCAACAACAACGGCTATTACCCCAACAACAATAACGATGACCGCACCCCCGTTGACAACAGCGCTCAGAACAGCCAGCCCGCCGGCGGGTACGACCGGGACACCGGCTCCTACCACTACAGCTATGTGCCCCAGTCCCAGTACGGGGCCCCCACGCCCCCGCCCTCCTATACCCCGCCTCAGCCCCCCAAGCAGAAGAAAAAGGGCGGCGTGGCGAAGGTCATTGCGGCGGTGCTGGCCTGCGCCGTCATCGGCACCGGGGCGGGCTTCGGCGGCGCGGCCATCTACGGCCTCGCCACCGGCCGCGCCGGCGGCGGCGGTGAGAACGGCGCGGTGGACATCTACCAGAACACCACCGACCCCACCCCCGTGAAGATCCACGACGCCGACGGCCTCACCCCCATGAGCCTGGAGGAGATCAACGCCGCCTACGCCGACTCCTGCGTGTGCATCACCGTGAAGGGCGTCACCACCTCCGGCCGGTATCAGTATGAGTTCTCCGGCGCCGGCTCCGGCTTCATCCTCAGCCAGGACGGCTACATCGTCACCAACAACCACGTGGTGGAGGGGGCCCAGGAGATCCAGGTCACCCTGAACAACGGGGAGAGCTACCCGGCCAAGCTCATCGGCGCGGAGGAGCTCAACGACGTGGCGGTGCTGAAGATCGACGGCATTTCCGGGCTCAAGCCCGTGGTCATCGGCGACTCTGACGACCTGGTGGTGGGCGAGACGGTGTGCACCATCGGCAACGCCCTGGGCACCCTGTCCTTCTCCCTGACCTCCGGCACCGTGTCCGCCACCGGCCGCTCCATCACCATGACCGACGGCACCGTGATGAACTATATCCAGACCAACTGCACCATCAACTCCGGCAACTCCGGCGGCCCCCTGTTCGACAGCTACGGCCGGGTGTGCGGCATCACCTCCGCCAAGTACTCCAACAACGGCGACACCTCCCAGGCCAGCATCGAGGGCATCGGCTTCGCCATCCCCATCAACGACGTGATCGATATCATCACCGACTATATCGAGCACGGCTACGTCACCGGCCGGCCCTATATGGGCATCCTCCAGCCCACCACCGTGGACGAGCAGTGGATGGAGACCTTCGGCTGGCCTGCCGGCGTGTACGTGAACGACGTGCAGGAGGGCTCCTGCGCCGAGAAGGCCGGCATCCGCCGGGGGGACATCATCACCAAAATCGACGACACCGACATCACCGACGCCAACCAGATGGTGTCCGTGAAGAACAGCTACAAGGCCGGCGACACGGTGACCATCACCCTCTACCGGGCAGGGGAGACCCTCACCGTCCAGCTCACCTTCGACGAGCAGACCGACCAGCAGACCACCCAGACCCAGCCGCAGACGCCCTCCGGGAACCAGGGCGGCTCCGGGAACGGCGGCAGCTACGGCTACGGCGACGACATCTACGGCTTCGATCCCTGGGACTGGTTCTTCGGGCGCTGAATCCAAATAGCGTAAAAAAGGGGCGGCCAATGGCCGCCCCTTTTTTACGCGCTCATGGACTCGATCTCGGCCTCCGCCTCCGACCGGGTGTCGGCGGAGAAGCAGAATTCGCCGTCCAGATAGACCTCCACGTGGCCCCTCACAAAAACCAGTTCATACATTGCCGGACACTTCCTTTCCTGTTGTACTGACGTCAGTATACAGAAAAGGAAGTCCCATAAACCGGCACTAATTCGAATGTTTTTTCAGGCGATGTCCGCCCGCTGGACGGCCACGCACCTGCCGCTGTCCGTGTCGATGTCGAACAGCACACAGTCCATGCGGCAGGGGCCGGGGGCGGCGGTGAACCGCTGGGGCAGGCCGCCCAGAAAGCGGTTGATGGCCTGCTCCGGCCGGATGCCGATGACCGAGTCCACCGGGCCGGTCATCCCCAGGTCGGTGACGAAGCCCAGGCCCTTGGGGAGCACCCGGCAGTCGGCGGTGGGCACGTGGGTGTGGGTGCCCCACAGGGCCGACGCCCGGCCATCCGCATACCAGGCCATGGCGTGTTTCTCGCTGGTGGCCTCGGCGTGGATATCCACCAGGGTCACGTCGGCCTCCCCCTCTTTCAGGATGGCGTCCAGCCTGGTAAAGGGGTTGTCAAAGTTGGCGTCCATCTCCGCCCGGCCGATGAGATTCACCACCCGGATCCGGAGGCCCCGGGGGCCGTCAAAGACACCGTACCCCCGCCCCGGCGCTCTGGACGTGTAGTTGGCGGGCCGGAGGATGAAGGGGTTCTCGTCCATGTAGTCCACGATGGCCTGCCTGTCCCAGGTGTGGTTGCCCATGGTGATCACGTCGGCGCCGGCGGAGAAGATGTCCTCCGCCTGCTTGGGCAGCAGGCCGTTGCAGGCGGCGTTCTCCCCGTTGACCACCGTGAAGTGGACGCCGTGGAGCTTCCGCAGGGCGGGCAGATGGCGGGCCAGAAAGTCCACGCCGCAGTCGCCCACCACGTCGCCCACGGCCAGCACGCGCAGTATCATAAACTCCCCTCCAAACGCCGGGAGGGAGCGGTCTCCCCTCTCCCTCCGATGATGATCTATTGGTTCTGCTCCACCAGGGTCAGCACGCCGTCCGCGTCATACTTCAAAAGCTGGATGTCTGCCCGGGTGTTCCGGGCGATGTCCCGCATCCTGACCGCCTCGTTGGGGGTGGCCATCAGGGTGTATGCCACGCCGTGCTTCTTGGCCCGGCCCGTGCGGCCGATGCGGTGGATGTAGTACTCCTGCTCGTCGGGCACGTCGTAGTTGAACACCACGTCCACGTCGTCGATGTCCAGGCCCCGGGCGGCCACGTCGGTGGCCACCAGCACCCGGAGCTTGCCCGCCTTGAACTTCTCCAGGGTCTTCTCCCGCACTCTCTGCTGGATGTCGCCGTGGATTGCCTCGCAGGAGACCCCCCGCATTTTCAGCAGGCCGGCCAGACGGTCGGTCATATTTTTCGTGTTGCAGAAGGCGATGGCTCGCTCGTATCCGCCGCCCTCCAGAAGGGCCACCATGGTGTCCAGCTTCTGCTCCCGGCCCAGCAGCTCGATCTGGTACTGCTGGATGTCCGGGCGGTTCTCCTCCACGGGCCGCACGGTGATCTCCGCCGGATCCCGCTGGTACACCCAGGAGATGTCCATGACCTCCCGGGAAATGGTGGCGGAGAACAGCCCCAGGTTGCGGCGGTTGGGCATCCGGTCGAGGATGCGGGTCACGTCCTGGATAAAGCCCATGTCCAGCATCCGGTCGGCCTCGTCCAGCACCACGGTCTGCACCTTGTCGATGCGCACCGTGCGGCGCTTCATGTGATCCATCAGCCGCCCCGGCGTAGCCACTACCAATTGCGGCTTGGCCTTGAGCTGGCTGAACTGCTTTTCGATGGGCTGGCCGCCGTAGAGGCAGGCGGTGCGCACCCCCTCCCGGAAGGCGCACAGGTCGCTCAGCTCGTCCCGGATCTGGATGGCCAGCTCCCGGGTGGGGGCCAGGATGAGCCCCTGGACGTCCTCATTTGCCGGGTCGATGTGCTCCACCATGGGGATGCCGAAGGCGAAGGTCTTGCCGGTGCCGGTGGGGGCCTTGGCGACTACGTCTTTCCAGTCCATGAAGAACGGGATGGCCCCACCCTGGATGGGGGTGGCCCGGGTGAAGCCCTTTTTGTCCAGGGCCTTCATGGTGGCCTCGGACAGGCCCATGTCTTTGTAATAGTATATCTCCTGTACCTGTTCGCCGTTGATCTCCATATAGGATTCCTCTCTTGTATGATTCGATTCAAGGTAGTATACCACAGAAGCGCCCGGAACGCAATCAGATATTTCCGCTTGAAATCATAGCGCGTTTGTGGTATTTTATTGTCAATAAATCGAAAGGAGGGGCCGTGATGAAGATCTCCACCAAGGGGCGCTACGCCCTCCAGCTGATGGTCGACCTGGCCATGCACCAGCAGGACGGCCCCGTGTCCCTGCGGGACGCCGCCCAGCGCCAGGGGCTCAGCAACAAATACCTGGAGCAGATCGTCACCCCCCTGACCAAAAACGGGCTGGTGAGCTCCGTCCGGGGCGTCAACGGCGGCTATCTGCTGACCCGCAGGCCGGAGGAGTACACCGTGGGGGACATCCTCCGCCCCCTGGAGGGCGACCTGGCCCCGGTGGAGTGCGCCGCCAACTCGGAGCGCTGCTCCCGCAGCGGCCAGTGCTTCACCCTGGAGCTGTGGCAGGACATCCACAAGGCGGTGTCGTCGGTGGTGGATCACACCACCCTGGCCGACCTGGTGGAGCGGTGCCAGGCCAAGCGGTACTGAGCTTGAACAGGGCCCTCCGGCGGCGGTCGGAGGGCTTTTTCCTGTGGACTTTTCCACCCCCGTACCGTATAATACGTTTCAGAAACGACACCGAAAGGAGGCCCCGCCGTGGACGGACTGGACAGGCTGCCCCTCCCCCTGCTGGAGTGGTTCCGGGACAACGCCAGGAAGCTGCCCTGGCGGGACGACCCCACCCCCTACCACGTGTGGCTGTCGGAGATCATGCTCCAGCAGACGCGGGTGGCGGCGGTGCTGGACTACTACCGCCGCTTTCTGGATGAGTGCCCCGACGTCTCCTCCCTGGCCGCCCTGCCCGAGGACAGGCTGATGAAGCTGTGGCAGGGCCTGGGCTACTACTCCCGGGCCCGCAACCTGCAAAAGGCGGCGCGGGTCATCGTAAACGACTACGGCGGGCAGTTCCCCGCCGACTATGAGGCCGTCCGGGCCCTCCCCGGCGTGGGGGACTACACCGCCGGGGCCGTCTGCTCCATCGCCTTCGGCCTGCCCGTCCCGGCGGTGGACGGCAACGTGCTGCGGGTGGCCGCCCGGATCGCCGGGGACGGCGGCGACGTCACCACACCGGAGATGAAGCGGCGGGTGACCGAAGCCGTCCGGGCGGTGATGCCCCTCCACGCCCCCGGGACCTTCAACCAGGCGCTGATGGAGCTGGGGGCCACGGTGTGCCTCCCCAATGGCGCGCCTCTGTGCGAAAAGTGCCCCGCCCGGGACTTCTGCGCCGCCCTGGCCCGGGACAAGATCGCCGAGCTGCCCTTCAAATCCCCCAAAAAGCCCCGGCGGGTGGAGGAACGCACCCTGTGGCTCATCTTCCACGACGACCGCGTCGCCCTGCGGCGGCGGCCTCCGCAGGGCCTGCTGGCGGGGCTGTGGGAGTTCCCCAACGAGCCCTCCGGCGCGGAGCCGCTGGCGGGCTGGGGAATCGCCCCCCTGTCCGACGAATACGCGGGGGCGGCGAAACACATCTTCACCCACGTGGAGTGGCATATGGCACTGCGAACGGTGGAAACGGCCTCCAAAGCCCTGCCGGAGGGCTGGGTGTGGGCCACTTTGGATGAATTAGAGGGGGTATACCCCATCCCAAACGCCTTTGCCGGGGCCAAAAAAGCCGTGATCAAGCGGCTGGGAGGGGCGATATGAGCGGCTTTGTGTGCGCCCTCTGCCCCCGGAACTGCGGCGCCCTCCGGGACGACTCCCACGGCGAGGGCTTCTGCGGGATGCCGTCCGTCCCTCTCGCGGCCCGGGCCGCCCTCCACCAATGGGAGGAGCCCTGCCTCACCGGGGACCACGGCGCGGGGACGGTGTTCTTCTCCGGCTGCACCCTCCGGTGCGTGTTCTGCCAGAATTCCTCCATCAGCCGGGAGAATTACGGCAAACCACTGACCGACGACGGGCTGTACGCCGCCTTTGAACGCTTGGCAGACCAGGGGGCCGCCTGCATCGAATTGGTGACGCCCACCCAGTTCACAAACGCCCTGGCCCGGGTGCTGGAGCGGCCCGTCCCGGGCGGCCTACCGGTGGTGTGGAACAGCGGCGGATACGAGAAGGCGTCCACCCTCCGCGCCTTGGACGGCAAGGTGGACGTCTATCTGCCCGATCTGAAATACGTCACCCCCGCCCTGGCGGAGCGGTACTCCCAGGCGGCGGACTACCCGGAGGCGGCCAAGTCCGCCATCCTGGAGATGTACCGCCAGCGGGGGCCCATCCGCTTTGAAAGCGGCCTGTTGAAAAGCGGCGTGCTCATCCGGCACCTGATCCTGCCGGGGCAGGTAAACGAGGCCAAACGGGTGATGGACTGGGTGGCGGAGACCTTTCCGCCCGGCGCGGTGCTGTTCTCCCTGATGGCCCAGTACACCCCCATGAACGACCTGACGGACTATCCCGAGATCGGCCGGCCTCTCCGGAGATCGGAACTGCGAATCGCCCGGGAATATATGGAGAACCTGGGTCTCGCCGGGTATGTGCAGGAGCTGGCGTCGGTGGGCGAAGGGTTCGTGCCCGCGTTCGATCTCACGGGGTTGTAGGGGCCGCCCCGTGTGGCGGCCCGCCCCGACAAACATTGCCAGGCCCGGGCGGCCACATAGGGCCGCCCCTACAGAGCGCATTGTTCGAGGCTCACACGGGTATGGTGAAAAACGTCCGCACCGTCTCCATATCCAAAAACAGCAGCCCATCCGGCGGGAAAAAGCTGAACCAGACGATCAGCAGCCACACCGCCGCCGTCAGCGGGACGGCGGCATTTTGGAACCACCGCTTCTCCCCCAGGGGCCACAGCAGCCGGGGCAGCAGAAAGCCCGCCGCCATCAATACCACATACAGGATGATGTCAAAGACGAAATTTTCGCCCCGGAGCAGCACATGATAGAGGTAGCTGATGACGAGCAGGGCGGCGCACACGATCAGACCGGACCACAGCCGGACGGCCCGGCTCTCCCTGTCCCGGCCAAAGATCAGGGCCGCCGCCAGCAGCGGATAGAACAGCAGCTTGATGTGCTCCCACAGGCTCTCCACCACCGGCGAAAAAACCGCAAAAACGGGATTGGGCAGCCAGCTGTACAGGCTGTGGATCAGCACTCCGGCGATGACCGCGATGACAAACGCGGCGATCTGGCTTTTTGTGGATGTTTTCATAAAATCCCCCGCATTCCCGGCGGAGCATGGATTTGGAGAGATCCGATCCCCTCCATTGTCTCCGCCGCGGTACAATTTATGCGCCGGGCGGGGCAAGCTATTCCTGAAAAGGGCGGCGCCCCAAAAACGGCAGATTTACCCGCCGAAAGAAACCTTTTCCTCGTATCATACCCGAAAAGCCGCCGATACCGCCGCCCGCTTTTTCTCCCCTGCCAGCGCCGCCTGTGATTGCCACGGTGAAAATCCGCCCCCTCGCCCATATTAAAAGGGCGGGCGTCCGTCGCCCGCGAGCCGGGAGCGAGGACGCGCGGCGTCTGTCTCTCCCGGTCAGGTTGTGAGAGAGGGGCGATAACATTGAATGAGGAAACAAAACCATTTTGGCGGACTGTCCTGGGGGCAGTCCTGCTGGCGGCGGCGGTGACGGTCACCATGCTGCCCGCCTTCGCCAAAACCAACAGCGTGAAGGTGGTGCCCGTGGGCCGCGCCGTGGGCATCAAGCTGTTCTCCGACGGCGTGGTGGTGGTGGGAACCTCCGAGGTGACCACCCCTGAGGGCCAGGTCAACCCCGCCAAGGCCTGCGGCCTGCGCGAGGGCGACATCATCACCCACATCGACTCCACCGAGGTGGACTCCATTGAGGAGGTGGAGGCCGCCCTTCAGAAGACGGCGGGCGAGGTCATGAGCATCCGCGCCCTCCGGGACGACAAGCAGATCCAGCTCAGCGGGCGGGCGGTACAGTGCGCCGCCGACGGCTCCTATAAGCTGGGCGCGTGGATCCGGGACTCCATGGCGGGCATCGGCACGGTGACCTTCTACGTCCCCGGCACCGGCGTCTTCGGCGCCCTGGGCCACGGCATCAACGACACCGACACTGCCCTGCTCATGCCGCTGGAGAGCGGCTCCATCCTGCCCGCCACCGTGGCCGCCGTCCAGAAGGGCGAGGCCGGCGCGCCGGGGCAGCTCCGGGGCGCGTTCGACACCTCCGCCACTCTGGGCAGCCTGGAGTCCAACACGGACGGCGGCGTGTTCGGCACGCTGTCCGACACGTCCTGGGCGTCCGGCCAGCCCGTGGAGACGGCGGAGCGCAACCAGGTGAAGGCGGGCCGGGCCACCATCCTGGCCAACATCAGCGGCGACGAGGTGAAGGAGTATTCCATCCGCATTGACAAGGTGTACCCGGAGAGCCAGTCCGACTGCCGTGACTTCCTGATCGAGGTCACCGATCCCCGGCTGCTGGAGGCCACCGGCGGCATCGTCCAGGGCATGAGCGGCAGCCCCATCCTCCAGAACGGGCGGCTGGTGGGCGCGGTCACCCACGTGATGATCGACGATCCCACCCGCGGCTACGGCGTCTGGGTGGGCCGGATGATGGAGCGGTGCGGCGTGAACTGACGGCCGCTCCGTCCCTTCGACAGTCCGTGTCGAACAAAATTTTAAAAAAACAGCAAAACTTTCTTGCCATTTGGTTTTTTCTGTGGTATTTTAAGAACAGGTAAAAAATCCCAGCGAACACGAGGCCAACTGCCGGAAAGGATCATAGCAAATGAGCGAGAAGCACACCGTTATCATCGCCGACGCCGCGGAGGAGCTGCGCCGGATGTATTGTGAGATCATGGAGCAGACCGGGGAGCTGACCGTCATCGGCCAGACGGGGGACGGCGACGAGCTGCTGAAGCTCATCCACGACCTGCGCCCCGACGTGGTGGTGATGGACACCCTGCTGTCCGGCTCCGACGGCATCGAGGTGCTGGAACAGCTGGGCGAGGATCGCCCCATGGTGCTGGTCACCTCCGCCTTTGCGGACAACCGCCTGGCGGGGGAGCTGGCCGCTCTGGGCGCGGACTACTGTATGCTGAAGCCCTGCAAGCCCCAGAAGGTGGCCGACCGGGTCATCAAGCTGGCCGCCAACGTCCTCACCGGCGCGGAGGAGGATCCCGCCATCGCCCTGGAGCGGCGGATCACCGCTATCATCCACGAGATCGGCGTGCCCGCCCACATCAAGGGCTACCAGTACCTGCGGGAAGCCATCAGCCTCACCGTGGCGGACATGGAGATCATCAACGCGGTGACCAAAGTCCTCTACCCCGCCGTGGCCAAGAAGTTCAACACCACCGCCAGCCGGGTGGAGCGGGCCATCCGCCACGCCATCGAGGTGGCCTGGGATCGGGGCGACCTGGAGACCCTGCAAAAGTATTTCGGCTACACCGTGTCCAACGCCAAGGGCAAGCCCACCAACAGCGAGTTCATCGCCATGATCGCCGACCGCATCTCCCTGGAGCAGAACAAGCGGAGAGGGTGACGATCCAATACGCACAGCAAAGGGGCCGGCTTTCGCCGGCCCCTCTTTTGCGCTCATTTTCCGTTCAATGTTTGGCGTCCAGCAGGTCTCTCCGCACGTCCCACAGCTTCTGGGACAGATCCACGTAGTAGTTGTGGGGATTCTCGAACCGCTTGACCTCGTCCCAGAGGTTGTCCACCTCGGCGAGGCAGTAGGAGCGGATGGTCTCGATGTCGGGCAGGTCGTACACCAGCTTGCCGCCCTGGAACACGGGCACCAGCAGGGGCCGGGCGGTGTAGTCCTCGAAGGTCTTGCGTTTCCAGGTGGCCTCCGGGTCGAACAGCTCGATGGGTTTGGTGAAATCGGGCTCCTCGTCGTGGACGCAGACGTAGTCGGCCATGGCCTTGCCCGTGGCGTTCTCGAACAGGCGGTAGACCTTCTTGAAGTGGGGCCAGGTGACCTTGGCGGCGTTCTCGCTGATCTTGATCTTGGGGACGATGGTGCCGTCCCTGTTCTCGATGGCGGCCAGCTTGTACACGCCGCCGAACACCGGCTCGCTCTTGGAAGTGATGAGCCGCTCGCCCACGCCGAAGCCGTCGATCTGGGCGCCCTGGTTCAGCAGATCGCGGATGATGTACTCGTCCAGGGAGTTGGAGGCGATGATCTTGATGTTCGGCAGGCCGGCGTCGTCCAGCATTTTCCGGGCCTTCCGGGAGAGATAGGTCAGGTCGCCGGAGTCGATGCGGATGCCGCCGGAGGTGATGCCCAGCTCCTGAAATACCTTGATGGCGTTGGGCACGCCGGATTTCAGCACGTTATAGGTGTCCACCAGCAGCGTGGACGCCTTGGGATAGGTGCTGCAATAGGTCTTGAAGGCCAGATACTCGTTGGGGAACATCTGCACCCAGGAGTGGGCCATGGTGCCGGTGGCCGGGGTGCCATAGAGGGCGTCGGCCATGGCGCAGGCGGTGCCGGCCGCCCCGGCGATGTAGGCGGCTCTCGCCCCCAGCAGGGCCCCGGAGGCCCCCTGGGCCCGGCGGGAGCCGAACTCGGACACGGCGCGGCCCTCCGCCGCCCGGACGATCCGGTTGGCCTTGGTGGCGATGAGGGACTGGTGGTTCAGCGCCAGCAGCAGATAGGTCTCGATGAACTGGGCCTGGATGGCGGGGGCCCGGACGGTCATCATGGGCTCCCGGGGGAAGATGGGGGTGCCCTCCGGCACGGCCCAGATATCCCCTGTAAAGCGGAAATCCTTTAAGTAGTCCAGAAATCCCTCGCTGAAGCAGCCCTTGGAGCGGAGGTATTCGATGTCCTCCTCGTCGAAGCGGAGGTTCTGGATGTACTCCACCGCCTGTTCCAGCCCCGCGGCGATGGCGAAGCCGCCCTGGTCGGGCACGGAGCGGAAGAACAGGTCGAAGTAGCAGATGCAGTCCTCCATGCCGTTTTGCAGGTAGCCGTTGCCCATGGTCAGCTCGTAAAAATCGGTCAGCAGGGTGTAATTCACGTCATGCTTCATGGCGAAGCCCCTCTTTCGTGTAGATTAGGGGTATTATACTCCTTGAGCGCGGTAAAATCAAGACTGATGTAAGGCGGATGAGGGGACAGCAGCGCACCGGCCTCATCCGTCACGGCTTCGCCGTGCCACCTTCCCCAGAGGGGAAGGCTTTTAGCGGAACGAATGATATGGCGCCATCTCCAGCCGCACAAAATACCCCTGGGGGTGCCGGCACACCAGGCACGCCTGGGGGGCCGCCGTGGCGTGGACGATCTCGCCGCAGTTGAGGCAGACCCACGCCCGCTCGTCCTCCTCGGCGAACAGCTTCCCCTGCTCCAGCAGATCGGCGAACAGGCCGAACCGATCCCCGTGGGTCTTTTCGATCTCCGCGATCAGCTCAAACTGGTGGCCGATCAGGTCGAAACCCTCCTCCCTGGCTGCGATGGCGAAGCCGGCGTAGTCCGCCCGCCACTCCTGATGCTCATTGTGCTGGGCCGCCCGGAGGCAGGTCATAGCGCTGTCCAGCACGTCCACCGGATAGGTGCCCTCCACCTTGATGGTCTGCCCCGCGCAGCTCTCCAGCAGGTTCAGGAACACTTTGGCGTGGGCCCGCTCCTGGTCGGCGGTGAACTCAAATACCCGGGCCACGCACTCCAACTGCTCCTTCCGGGCCACCGACGCGGCGAAGGTGTAGCGGTTCCGGGCCTGGCTCTCCCCGGCGAAGGCCCGCATCAGGTTCTCCCGGGTGCGGCTGGACATGAAATCCACGTTCCCCCTGGTGTAGTTCTCATAAGGACTGTCCATGTGTGTACCTCCCATCGTGTGATGGGGACAGTATGCCCGGTTTTGGGAAAAATTTGCGGGGGCCTGTTTGCTCTCAAATTATATATTGATATTTACTCATAATTATGCTATACTTCCTGTGTAAGGAGGTGGCAGCCATGCCCATGATCCGACCCATATCCGATCTGCGGAACAACGCCAACGAGATCTCGGACTTCTGCCGTCAGACCCGCGAGCCGGTGTTCATCACCCGCGACGGCTCCGGCGACATGGTGGTGCTGAGCACAGAGGAATACGAGCGTCAGACCGCCCTCATCGACCTGTACGGCAAG
>CANQZJ010000061.1 GCA_947628315.1 uncultured Oscillospiraceae bacterium | reverse complement strand
AGGGCGTTGAACATGGCCTGGACGATGAGCACCGGCGCGCCGTGTTCGCCCTGGCAGCAGGTGAACGCGCCGCTGGGTAGCACGCACAGGGGCGGGGGAGCTCCGTAGAGGAACTCCATCTTATTATAAGCGGCTACAATGGCGGCCCAGGTCGCGCCGTCCACGACGCCGGTGACGGGCAGACCGTTCTCCCGCTGGAAGATCATCACCGCCTCCAGGGTGCGCTCGCCGAAAATGCCGTCTGGCACCAGGCGCAGGAGCGTGTCGTTTTGTACCGCAAGAGCGTTCAGCATACGCTGGAGGGAGCGGACAGGCCAGACGCCGGCCTCCACCGCGTTGTCGAAATTCGTATCCATATCCATCATCCTTTCATTGATCGCTGTTGCCGTAGGACAGGTTGTAGCCGGGGAACTGCTGGGCGGTGACCGCCTCCCGGATCTCGCTGGAGCTGGTGGGCAGATTTGCCCCGGCCAGCGCCGTATTGGCGATGCCCAGATACTCCTCGTAGATGCGCAGCCATGTCTGGGTGCCCACGACGCCGTCGGCGGGCAGGCCGAAGCTGGTCTGGGCGGCGATGACCGCCTGCCGTGTGGCCGGGCCGAACACCCCGTCGATGGGCAGCACGGGGATGCTGCTGGAGAACTGCCCGACAATGGAGAGCAGGTACTGCAGGGCGGACACGGCGGTGCCGGTGCTGCCCTCCCGGAGGGTGACGCCGGCGCGGGGCGGCTGGATGACGGTGTAGGTCTGTCCCTCGCTGACCAGCTCCGCCAGTCTGGTGACGCTGACGTACAGCGACACCAGCTTATACCAGGTGCCCTGACCCACGATGCCGTCGGGCGTCAGGTTAAAGATGGACTGGAACTGCTTTATCGCCTGTTCTGTCAACTCACCGAACACGCCGTCCTCCGGGATGCGGGGAATGGCGGGGTAGTTCCGGCTGACCCGGTTGAGGATGGCCTGGATGACGGTGACATACTCGCTCCGGTCTCCCCGCCGGATGGGATAGCCGGGATAGGAGTAGCGCACCTCCCGGATCGGCGCGTTGGACACCAGCTCGATGTTGTCCCCGTAATACCGGCGCAGGATCTGCATGGAGTTGTAGCCCTGCTGGGACAACTTCTCGCTGCCCCACTGGGACAGCCCGTCGCAGGTGACGGTGGTGCCGTTGCAGAACTTGGCCGCCAGCGGCTCAACGAAGCCGATCCGGCGGATGTAAGTGGTGAACAGCTCATCCACCAGACGGTCGACATTTTGGAAGGTGCTGCGGCCCTTGATAAACCGCTGGTCGTTGATGGTGGAGCCGGTGATGTCGAAGTCATAGCCCCGGCTGGGGTAGTACTCGGTATACACCCGGTTCAGGGCGAAGGAGACTTGGGCCAGAATGTTCGCCCGAAGGGCGGACTCCCCCCAGGTGGGGTAGATCTCGCTGGAGGCCACGTTTTTGATGTAGTCGGAGAAGGATACGGTGACGTTCTCCGCCGGCTGGTTGGCCGGCCCGGTGTGGACGGTGATGGATTGGGGGATATAGGGCAGTACGGTGATCGGCATATCAGCACACTCCCTTTTTACAGCTGCTGCGGCGTGACAACAATGGGTGCGGCGGATCCGTCCCCCGGCATCTGGGGCTGGGGCAGAGGGGTGAGGGACACGTCCTGCACCGTCTCGATGCCGGAGAACACCTGGACGCCGTCGAACAGCGCCAGATAGTAGTCCGGGTGCTCCACCGCGATGGTGTAGACGGCGAAGGGATCCAGATTGCCGGGATCCTGGCTCAGATCCTGGTTGGGGGTATTCAGCGTCACTGTTCTGGCCACGCCGCTGGAATCGGTGCGCAGAATGGACAGCAGCTCCCGGCGCCTTGCCTCGATGGGCTTGGAGAGGATCACGACCGCTCCCTCCACGGGGATCTGCGCTCTGGATGTGAACACACGGACGCGAAGCGAACCTGTCTCTTGCATAGGACACTCCTCCTGTCTGGTTTTACCCCAGCTTATGCCGGATGATGGAAGATGTGAAAACCGCCGCCGATTCGTTGACTTTTTCCGTCGAATATTGTAATATGATTATGTTAAATCATGTGATCCAAAGGGGGGCGCGCCATGCGTAAAGATAAGATCTCTTCCGCGGTCATCCGGCGGCTGCCCCGGTACTACCGCCATCTGGACGGGCTGTATATGGCGGGGGAGGTGCGGATCTCCTCCAGCGCGCTGGCCGCCGACATGGGCCTGACCGCCTCCCAGATCCGGCAGGATCTCTCCTGCTTCGGCGGCTTTGGGCAGCAGGGCTACGGCTATAATGTGGAGCGCCTCCGCCATGAGATCGCTGACATCCTGGGGATGAACCGGAACTACACCGCCATCATTCTCGGCGCGGGGCACCTGGGCCAGGCGCTTCTGGAGAACTTCCCGTTCCAGCGCTACGGCTTCCGCCTGGAGGCGGCCTTTGATGTCGATCCGGCGCTGGTGGGCAGTACGCTGGGGGGAGTGCGCATCTACCATCTGGACGAGATGGCGGATTTTCTGCGGGCAAGTCCCGCGGATGTGGGGGCGCTTGCCGTACCGGGCAATGTGGCGGCACAATCCGCCAGGCAGCTGGCAAAATGTGGCGTGAAGGGGATTTGGAACTTTACCAACGTGGAGCTCCCGGAACAGGAACTGGACGGCGTGCGGGTGGAAAACATCCACTTTGCCGACAGTCTGCTGGCCTTGAGCTATTTCATCTCAGAGGAGCCGTTATGAAGAGAAGAGCGATCACAAATCTGCTGGCGCTGGGCCTGTCCGTCGGCCTGCTGCTGCCGGTATCGGCCTCCGGCGATACGCTGATCACCCGGAGCTATCTGGAGAACACTTATAAGCCGTCGCTGTCCTCGGTCATCAGGGACAGCATAGAGTCGGCCGCCCAGCCGCTGCTCAACGCGGCGCTCTCCAAAACGGATGAGTTTTACACAGGCGCCGACGGCGCCTGGCGCACCACCCTGGGCTTTACCGCCCAGAGCAGCGCCGCGGGCGACGCTCTGACCCTCGCCTCCGGCGCCAGCCTGTTCTGGACTTCCGGCGTGGGCAGACTGTCCAGCGGGACTCTGGTAGACGCTACCGAGGCGAGAGAGTTGAGCGTGGGCAGCACGCTTACCGCCGGTCACCGCTACATTGCGGACGGCCAGGCAAAGGTGTCCGTCACCGCCGCGGCACAGTGGATGGCGCTGGGGCAGTGGATGACCGATCTCGGCGGCGCGGGGGAACTGCCGGCCCTGCCCTTTACGGATGTGCCCCAGGGGGGGTGGTACTACGACGCGGTGGCCTTCGTCTATAACCGGGGCGCCATGAACGGAACGGGAGACGGCTCCACCTTCTCGCCCCAAGTGGCCACAAGCCGCGCCATGCTGGTGACCATCCTGTACCGCGAGGCGGGATACCCCGCTGTCGCCGGCGGCACGGGGTTCAGCGATGTGCAAAAGGGGAGCTGGTACGACGACGCCGTCGCCTGGGCGGCCGCCAACAATATCGTCAACGGCTACAATGACGGAACCTTCGGCCCGGGCGACCCGGTGACCCGGGAGCAGACAGCGGCCATCCTGTACCGCTACGCCCGTTACCGGGGGGTGGATGTGAGCGCCCGGGCCGGCCTGGACGGTTTTGCCGACGGGGCGAACACCGCCGGCTGGGCCCAGGAGGGCATGCGCTGGGCGGTGGCCGAGGGGATCCTCCAGGGGGACGGCGGCATGATGCTGCGGCCCCAGGGGAACACCTCCCGGGCGGAGATCGCCACCATCCTGATGCGCTACTGCCAGGACGTCGAGAATTGAATACAGCAGAAGGGGTCCGCCGGACAGGGCGGGCCCCTTTGAAAAAATTTGGTAAATGTCAAGAAAAATTTTGACAAATGGTAAAAATTACATGAAGAAAGAGACGCTACCACGAAATCCGAAGGGCGTCAAGACCGCAAAAAGTTTCCCGGTTCCGAAGAGCCGGGAAATTTTTTGTGCAAGTGGCCCACAGGGCGGGCCAGTCTTGACCCCCTCCGTATTTCAAGGAGATGGTGATTAACAAAGCTCGCGAGCGAGCTTTGCTGCGCCCAATTTACATCATGAAAGGAGCTTGACAATGGCCACCAAGAGCAATATCCGCTCCATCCGCTTCAGCGACGAGCTGGCGGAGCTCATAGACCGGCAGGTGGGCCGGACATTCACCGAGAAATTCGAGAACCTGGTCACACGCTGCGTCTGGGAGCTGCCGGCTAAGGAGAAGGAGCTGCAGGCGGTACAGGCCGCCATCGACAGAGAGCGGCAGGAGCTTGAAAAGCTAAGAGCAAAGGTCATCGGCTGGAGACGAACCGCGCAAGCTATGACCCGAGCTATTGACCAGCTTGAGGACGCCATCAAAATGGTGATCACACAAAGCAGGAACGTGTAACACACCGCTAGGATCTAAGCTGCATCTGAAGAAAAGTGTGTTACAATAGCACCGCCCACGGCCACGAAGTCGTGGGCGGCTCTGTTTAAGGCCAAAGTTACGAATATGCGGGAGGCATACGGCAATGGCGAAAAAACAGCATTACATGACTGCACAGGAGCGGTATACCCTGGAGGGTATGCTGCGGGCCAAAAAGCCGGTGGCCTGGATCGCCCGGGAGCTGGGATTCTCCCGGCAGACCATCTACAACGAGATAAAGCGGGGAACCTATGAGCATGAGAGGAACGGATTCCTATATCTCAGATATTCAGCGGACAAGGGCCAGAATATACACCGGCGCAGGCAGCAGAACAAGGGCCGGGATCTGAAGATCGGCCATGACCTGGCATATGCCGATTACCTGGAAAGGAAGATCATCCAGGATAAATACTCTCCTGCGGCGGCCCTGGCCTCGGCCAGAGCGGAGGGGTTTCAGACAAGGATCTGCGTCAATACGCTTTATCACTACATAGACCTGGGGATCTTCCGGGTACTGACAAACAACCATCTGCTGGAGAAGCTGACCAGGCGGCCCAGGAAGAAGAACACCGGGCCGAAGGTGGCACACCCGACCCTTCCCTGCATAGAGAACAGGCCGGAGCTGATCAGCCGAAGGCAGGAAAAAGGACACTGGGAGATGGATCTGATCGTGGGGCCGGAGGGGAGCAGCGCGGCCCTGCTGACCCTCACGGAGCGGGTTACCAGGGAGGAGATGATCTTCAAGCTGCCGAATAAGAGAGCCGCCTCGGTGCGGAGGATCTTCAACCGGCTGGAACGGACAACGCCGGACTTCCGGCAGAGATTCAAAAGTATCAGCACAGACAACGGGCCGGAGTTCATGGAGTACGACAAGCTCATCAGATCCATCCATGGGGGAAAGCGGTTCGATGTGTGGTACTGCCACAGCTATGCCGCCTGGGAGAAAGGCACCAACGAAAACCACAACCGCATGATACGCCGGTTCTTTCCGAAGGGGACAGATTTCAAGAAGATCACAGAAAAGCAGATAGCCGCCCTCCAGGACTGGATGAACGGCTATCCGAGGAAGATATTAGGCTGGAGATCTCCCAGGGAGCTGGCGGCGTAACACAAAATTTTGCTGCAGCAACGGTGATCACCAGGCGCAGCACTCCGGGAATGTGTTACAAGGCCGGCGAGACTGCCGGCGTCAGACCCGCCAGCCCGCGGGCTCGGCGGGTCCCTGACGCCGTCGGTCAGCGCCGAGCCTTTCTATCACCCTTCCCGGATATGATCGTTACATTCGTTGGCTCCGGCGCCCGGTCTAAGAAGCCTGAACTGGCCAGACTCTCGATCACATGATAAGTATCATAACTGTTGCGGATCTTCGGGGTATGGACAAACCAGTAAAATCCCCGGTGTTTCCACTTAGTTACTTCGCCCTGGCTGTCCAGCTCCGGGACTACTTTATGAACAAAGGTCATGCAGCCGGCAATGGTCATACACTTCCTGACCTCTGTTGTCTGTTCCCTCAACGGCTTTGCCAGCCGATTGAAACACTGGCTGGTTCCCAGCAGCACACGCCGGTTCTTGCGGTTTTGGGTAATGACCTCCAGCAGCTCCGGGGGGAAATTCTTGGACTGGTTAGAGCTGAACCAGTTTTGCATTTCATCCATCTGCACGATGACGCCCTGGTGGCCGTTTTTGTAGTCGATCAGCTGACGCCAGTCTACCAGTTCACTGTCCTGATAGGCATAACCCAGATTACTGATACAAAGACAGCTGGGATATTCATACTGCATCCGCAGCGTCTGTTCCACCAGGGCAACCGTCTTGCCTGATCCTTGGCGGCCAGTGTAGACAATGACGCCCTGATAGGGAAACCAGTCTTTGGGCCGGTCAAAATAGTCCTTTGCAAATTGACGGGGGAACTGGATAAACAGCCGCCTTAATGGACCGGTTTTCTTCCACACCCGATGCTGGCCCTCTGGCCGGCGCTTGCCGCCTGAATAGTCCAGAAGGACGGCGATCACCACACAGAAGCCGATGACGGCCAGGACAGCGCCGACCGGAATAATGATGAATTTAAGAAACTCCCACAGGACACCAAAAACAGATCCGATAAAATCAAGCATAGCGGCCTCCTTAGACGAAGGGAAGGAGATCCCACACAGCCTTAATCACCGCCACGATGATTCTGAAGATCCAGATAGAAACCTGGATGGCCAGGATGGCGGCAACCGTCCCCACGGGCAGAAAGTACATGGCCGCCCGGACATATGTAAAGAAGGAGCTGGAGATCACGGCAGCGGAATCAAGCTGGATCGTCGGCAGCGCGTTGATCCCGGGAATCAGGATAAGAGACAAAATGAGGGTGAGCAGAATACCCTTGATGATCTTCACAGCTTATCACCTACCATTTACTTATTTTAATGCTATCCTCGGTGACCATCTCCGCGCCCTGGATGATACCGGGCGCGCGCTTGATGAGCAGGAAGATGTAAGTGGCCCAGAGGATCCCGGAGACGATACTATCCACGGTTTTCTTATACGGTGTATACCAGGACAGATCCACCGGCTGGATGGATTCCCAGTCCACGCCGTATTTATCCGAACTGCCGAAGGAAATAGCCAGCTCCGGCGCGGTCAGGCGGGTGCTGCCGTCGATCGCAGCGTGGTCACCTGTAACCTCATCCAGAGAAACGCTGCCTTCCGCAACCAGCGAGGCCGTGGCGGCGTCGGAAGTGATATCAGCCGCAAGCTGCTTGTAAATCGTAGAGGCGTCGCTCAACCAGGCGAATTTACCGACAAAGGAATTAAACCAGGATTGCTGATCCTGCTGCTGTCCGTCCGGGTTTACTTCCACGTCCACGTCGATCTCCGGGGAGAGCTCAAGGCCGGTGATGGCCTCCAGGATCTCGCAAAGCTTATTAAAGATCTTATCAAGCCAGTTCATGATGCCACTAAGTAAAACATTAACGGAGCCACCGCCTCCGGAGGCAGAAGTGTCCTTATATTCCTCCTGGCAGACAGAACAGCGGTACAATGTATAGCCCTCTTTAACGACGCTGCCGTCCTCCCCATATTCTGGATCCACCGTCTCCACCACCTGCCAGCTGTGGCCCAGAGCGGGGATCACCTCGGTATAACTCTCGCCGCACTCCTGGCAGGTATAGGTGCGGGTACCGGTACCGGTGCAGGTGGGATCCTGGGTGATCTCGGAAGTATAGTTATGAACATGACCGCTGGGGCCAGGGGTGGGAGTGGGATCCTCGCCGCCGCCTTCGCTGTCCATGAGGTAATAGATCTTGTACTCCTGGCCGTCCTCAAGAACCAGGATAAAATCGTCACCATAGGTGATGGTGATCTCCCTGCCGTCCTCCAGCGTAAGTGTATAAGTGCGGGTAGTATAATCATAGCGCCAGTCGTTCACAGTTTGGTTCGTGTTGGTGCTGGGGCTATAGTAGTAATTATTTGTTTCATCGAAAACGTAGGTATTGTACTGGTTTATAGTGCCGTTGTCCCCAATGATACCCAGGCCGCCGTAGATGGAGCCGGTACGGGAACTAATGTTAAAATTAACATCAGAAGAGAAAGATTCAAAGGGAGTAATCTTATAAACAGGGTTACGAATTTTCAAATTAAAGGTAGAAGCTTTTATATAGCCTATTTCATAACGAACATACAAAGTAGCACCTGAACTAAGATAACCACCTCTTTGCGAAGTAGTAGGAAGCTCGGAAATAGTTGCAGAATAAGGGCCTTCACCATTATTATCATAATAAACATATGAAGCAGTAACAGAAAAACAAGGAGAATAAACACCAGAAACAGGACATGAAACACGCAAATCAACATACACTAGATAATTATATATGCCATTAGTACACAAAATGTTAGTAAAACCGTCACTTACAGAAAAAGAACAATACTGGCTCCAATCAGCGGTACTACGAATTAATTGATTCCATGCAGGAGACCAATAAAGACAGCCATCGCTGTCTATGCCGGTGGCAGGTAGCTCGTTCAAATAAGAATCATAAGCAGCACTTAAATCAGATGAATAATAATTAAACTTTTCACCGCAATATTTACAAGTGGTGACGGCATAATCTCCATACTCATCTGTACCAGTAGGACACCCATAAATGCTATCTGCATGGTGATAGTGATCTCCAGATAGATTACAAACCGAATCAGTAAAAGCAAAACCTATCAAATCCGCAACTTTACCCCAAAGGGGAATTTCCTCCGATGCTTCTACAACAGAATGAAGGAGATAATTCCACCAGGACGTGGCAGTACTCTGATAATCAGAAGCAGACGCCCTAAAGCTCACAAGATTGACAGTGAGACAAAAACAGATTAAAATAGGAAAGACACGTTTCATAAAATCACCTACAGGAGGAAAAGAAATATGAAAAGAGCAATAGCTTTTCTGCTAGCTGTAGCAATAATAGTTCTTTTCGTAATAGTGATCTGTATCATTGTAAAATCGACACACAAAAAACCAAAGCAATAACGTCAGCGCCCCTGCGGGGGCGCTGCTCTTTTTGTAACACGTTTTGCGGCGCCGGCAGCTGCGGATCCGGAGCGCTGCAGCAAAAAACTGTGTTACAAAAAGGCGCCGGAGGCCGGATGTACCGACCCCCGGCAAAGAAGGAGGAATAGGGGAACTCAGGCGGAACGGAGCATACCCAGCACGAAGGACACACCCTTCCGGATGGCGATGAAGCCGATCATGGCCGGGATGATCACAGGCAGCAGACCGATGATCTCATCCAGCACACCACCCACCATCTCAGCAGTGACCACCTTGGACAGCTCAGTAGCTTCAAGAGCGAGAGGAACCATAGTGCTATCTCCTTTCATTGGATTTTCTTAAGACCTTGCGGTCAGAAGAACATATTGAAGAATTTATAGATGAAATAGGCCAGGATCACCAGGACAAAGAAGAACAGGCAGCCCAGCACATAGCTTTTGAACTTGCCGTCAGAGACTTCACCGGGCAGAGGCTCACGCTCCGGCTCCGGCGTGGGCTCCTCAATGGGGGCCTCCGAAGGATCCTCGGAGTTGGTGTAATCAGAATCAAAGGACGTGGAGGGTTCAGGATCCGCAGCGTTAGACTGCTTCATGCTGCACACCACGAAAAGGAACACAGCCAGGACGATACAGAGGATATGGACGAAAACATTAGGGAAGGACATGGAAACACCACCTCAATTCGAATTATTCTCCTTCTCTTCATCTTTCTTTGATCTCAAATATGAAAAAAGGGCCTTAAAGTTACAAATTGTAAGAATAAACATACAGATAAAATACATAACAAAAAGAACTAAAAAGCAGATAAGCAAAAACAAACCGATAGCTTCCTTAAAAGACATTAAAATCACACCTTAAAAACAGATTTATAATTTGATCCTCCCAAATGGTAATGACAGTTAGAGATTACGAGCTGGGGGCAGCCGTCATCATCCTGGATGAAGAGATCCAGAACAGAGCGAGCCACGGGCCAGTTATCAGAGACGCAGCGGAGTTTACCCGCAGCGTCATAAACAAGAAAGAGCATACTTACCTCCTTGAACTTACGCAGTCACGCCGGCGAAAGAATTGAAATCCGCGATCAAAGAACGCTGCTTATCAGATAATCGCCGGCGTGACTCAAGAGCGATCTCAAAGATATGGGGCCAGCCGAATGTATCAAACAGGATGGAGAGAGATGGACCCACCTGATCTTCAATCCAGGAGCTGATACGCTCCACGCTATGCTGGACGACGGAACGGGCAAAGAGCCGCACGGCCTCCAGCTCGTCCACGAAAGCAGACCACCAGGCACAGACGGTGCAGCGGGTGATATTGGAATCGTCACGCTCGATGAAGCTGAATTTATCGTTGATGACCTGGGCTGCCAGAGTGCCGATGTTGCCGGTCTTTACGGCCTGGTCGACGAAGCCGTTAGCATTGTTTGAGCGGATGACCATCTCCACCCTGATCCAATGGCCGTCCTGGCCCTGTTCCAAGGCTTTATCATAGATACGTACACGAAAATCAGAGGAAGGAGAGCCGATGTAAACCGTAGAGCCATTACAGGCTTGTCCATCATAGGAGATCACCACGGAACGCTTAGCCATGCGGCTGTTGATCTCGTTCTGCTGGACTTTTCGGACGATCTCGTCCATATCCAGATAGCCCTCTCGGTCATCACAGGCGATATCGATTCGGGATATGTTAGCGTCCTCGTCAGCGGCCAGACGCTCAAAGAGGACGGTAAACGGAGACTGACCCAGCTTGCTCATTGTCTCAAAAGTACGGCAGCCTTTGCCGGACATGGAAACACAGGTACCCATGTCCTTGAAGAAGTCATTCTCCCTGGGCTCATAGCAGACGCAAATATCACCGAAGCGCAAAACACGCTGATAGCCCAGCAAGCCGAAGCCGGGATCCTGGAACAAGTCCGGCTCCATTCCTAAGTACTCCAGGATCACCTTCCGGGGATCTTCTGTCTTGACGCTGAACGTCAGCCAGTCTACCAGCACTTCACACTTCATGGTTGCGCCTCCTGTCACGAGTACCCCCGTGATTACCCCCGTGATTACTTCCCGGGGGTACCGGGCGGGACGGGCCCGCCCGGTTGGTTTTCTAACCTGTAACACAAATTAATGGCCGCACCCGGCAGCCAGGGCGACAAAATGTGTTACAGACCTGCGGCGGCAGCATATCTCCCGACATTCAGCGCGGCAGAGAAATGATCACTGATCAATAGCAGCCTGGATCACACGACCACGGGGATCACAGAAAATGCGAATTCGATCACCGTAGTTGAGGCCGTCCCACACATCGGGGCCGATGCACTTGAGCTTGTCCGCACGGAAGCCGGAGGCGTGGTAGTCGGAGTTCTCGGAGTTCCTGGCCGGGGAGATCACGAACATGTTGTAGTAGGGAACCTTCCGGCCTGTCTCCGGCTCAAAAACACCTTGCGCATGGCCGACGTACACATACCCATCATAATCCAGGGGAATAGTTACAGCATTCGCACTCATATTGAGCCTCTCTTTCTGGGATCCTGTCCCTATAAAATAATTAGACAGACGAACCGGCTTTCGCTCGATCCTGCCTGTCCAAATTCATTATGGAATCTGCCCTTTGAAAAAATTTTTTAAATCCCGAAAAAACAGCTTGCATTTCCCGGAAAGCTGTGCTATTATGTACAGGCTGTAAACAAGGTATGCGGCTGTAGCTCAGTTGGATAGAGTGACTGGCTACGAACCAGTAGGTCGGGGGTTCGAATCCCTTCAGCCGTACCAGAGGCCTCGGAACCTGGTTCCGGGGCCTCTGAATTTTTCCGAAAAGGGGAGCGGCTTTGGCTCCCAATACTGTTGAACGCATCTATGCATGACTATTCCGTCCGCGCCAGCCCCTCCAACGCCTCGTAGTCGCGCACCGTCACCATCCGGTACCCCGGCTCAATGATCCCCTCCGCCGCCATCTGCCCCAGCACCCGGCTCACCGTCACCCGGGACAGGCCCACCGCCTGGCCCAGGGACTCATGGGTGCAGCGGACAGCGGTGTTCTCGTCGGTGGGCTGGGCCAGCAGCCATCGGGCTACCCGCTGTGGAGCGGGGAGGGAGGCGCTGTCCACGTGATCCGACAGCACCCGCACCGTCTTGGCCAGGTATTGCAGCATGGGCAGGGCCAGCTCCGGGTGGCGCTGAAAGACGGCATCCAGCTGCCCCCGGTCGATGGGGAGGATCAGGCAGTCCTCCACCGCCATGCCGGAGGTGACCCTGGGGCAGCCGTCAAAGAAGGACGCCTCGCCCATCAGGTCGCCGCTCCGATGGACGGTGAGTACACGCTCGCCGCCGTCCCCCGTGCTGATGAAGCTGCGCACCGAGCCGGAGATGAGATAGTAGAACCGCTCCGGCTTCGTGCCCTGTAGATATATCATCTGCCCGGCCCGATAGCGCCGCGGCGTGCGGCCCTCGGCCAGGGCGTCCCAGATCGCCACAAAAAATCACCTCGCCTTTTTGAGATTGTATCACGGTTTACATTCTTTTGACAAGAGTTTTGACATACTGTTGCCACATGATTTTGAAGGAGGAATATTTCCATGGGAATGACCATGACCCAGAAGATCCTGGCCCGCTCCGCCGGGCTGGCCTCCGTGGAGGCCGGCCAGCTCATCGAGGGCAAGCTGGATCTTGTGCTGGGCAACGACATCACCACCCCGGTGGCCATCACGGAGTTCAACAAGGCGGGGCTGTCCTCGGTGTTCGACAGGGACAAAATCGCCATCGTGCTGGATCACTCCACCCCCTGCAAGGACATCAAATCCGCCCAGCTGTGCGCCGCCTGCCGCAACTTCGCCAGACAGCATGAGATCACCCACTTTTACGACGTGGGCCAGATGGGGGTGGAGCACGCCCTCCTGCCCGAGCAGGGCCTCACCGCCCCCGGCGAGGTCATCATCGGCGCGGACTCCCACACCTGCACCTACGGGGCGCTGGGGGCCTTCTCCACCGGCGTGGGCTCCACCGACATGGCCGCCGGCATGGCCACGGGCCTGGCCTGGTTCAAGGTGCCCTCCGCCATCAGGGTCAACCTGACCGGCAAACTGCCCAGGTTCGTCAGCGGCAAGGACGTGGTGCTCCACCTGATCGGCATGATCGGGGTGGACGGGGCGCTGTACCAGTCCCTGGAGTTCTGCGGCGACGGCGTGGCCGCGCTGGAGATGGACGACCGGTTCACCATCTGCAACATGGCCATCGAGGCCGGGGCCAAGAACGG
>CANQZJ010000060.1 GCA_947628315.1 uncultured Oscillospiraceae bacterium | reverse complement strand
ACGGTCACAGGGCAGTATCAGGCAGACAAGGAGTTTATTCAGGGCCTCCGGCTCGGCACGGGCGAAGTGCCCGCTGATGAGGAAGTTGTTGCGCTCTTGACTTGCCTCCGTCGGGTGGCAGAAATCAAGGGCCGGCTGAATGAAATGGACTCTGAACTCTCATCCGTATTTGGGCCTGCGTACTGCGCAGAGAAAACCGATTTGTCCGGCTTGGAGACTCGTTTGCAGGCCTATAAAATGATGGGCCAGTGTGTAGAACTTCTAAAGGGGCTTGAAGAACTTACGGTGCGTAGCGAGGCGCAGGAGGAGGATATGCGTCGGCGTTTCGGAACGCTCTATTGCGGCCTTGAGACAGACTGGGGTCAGATGTGCGGCGCGTTGGATTGGGCAAAACAATTCCGAGAGGACTATGGTTCCACCGTAATTCCCAGCGAGAGGTTTTTGACGTATATTTTCACCTCGGCCACAAAAAGAGAACTATGTGTTCAATACGCAGATAAACTTCAGACCGTTTTGAGTTCTTTCCGCCCAGAATTTGAGTGGTTCCTTGGCCTGTTCCAACCGGCGGATGAACTGTACAGCGCACGGCTTCTGGCGCTGACCGCCAGAATGGAGGACTGTCTGAATAAACTGGCGTCTCTTGAGGAGTGGATCGACTTCCGCACCGCCCGCAGCCGTTGCTACGATGTGGGGCTGAAAGAGTATATAGAACAAATCGACGAAAGGAATATTTCTGCCCACGCCATTGAACCGATGTTCAAAAAACGGTTCTTCCGGCTTTGGCTGGATAGTGTATTGCCGGAATACCCCGTGGTGGCGAATTTCCGCCACAAAGTGCAAGAGGATACGATTCGGGACTTCGGGCAGCTGGACAAGCTCCAGTTCTCCATTGCCCGCTCACGGATCCGCTCCCGGCTGATCAACGGTCTGCCGTCGCTGGACCACTTCACCAGCGGTGTGGACGAGGTAAGCGTTCTGAAAAGAGAACTCAGCAAACAGCGCCGCATCATGCCCATCCGCCTGCTGTTCAAGCGGATTCCCAACCTGATCCTCTCCCTGAAACCCTGCCTGATGATGTCGCCTCTCTCGGTCAGCCTGTTCCTGGAATCGGATGCCTTTATGTTCGATACGGTTATTTTTGACGAGGCTTCCCAGATCTGCACGGAAAACGCCATCGGCGCAATCCTGCGCGGCAAGCAGGTCATCATCGCCGGGGACAGCAAGCAGCTGCCGCCCACCAATTTCTTTACCGCGAACGCGGGAGAGCGCGACTTTGACACCGACAGCGATAACGAGGAAGAGTATGACGACACCGCGGGTTATGAGTCCATTCTGGATGAGGCCGCGCTGCTGCCGGAGCGCACCCTTTTGTGGCATTATCGGAGCCGCCATGAACACCTGATCGCGTTCTCCAACGCCAAGATCTATAAGAATAACCTGATCACATTCCCATCCAATGTGGATCGTATGCCGGACATCGGTGTGGAATATATCTATGTGCCTGCCGGGTTTTATGACCGGGGCGGGCGTAAGGGCAATACCATCGAGGCCGCAAGGGTGGCCGAACTGGTTTTCGAGCATTTCAGGAAATTCCCCAAACGCTCCCTGGGCGTGATCGCCTTTGGCGAGGTCCAGCAGATGGCCATTGATACCGCGATCCGCAAGATGCGGTTGGAGCATCAGGAGTTTGAACCGTTCTTCCGTGAGGACGAACATGATGCGTTCTTTGTCAAGAGCCTGGAGAACGTCCAGGGCGACGAGCGGGACACGATCATCTTCAGCATCGGCTATGCGAAAGATGCCACCGGCGTTATGCGGATGAACTTCGGCCCGCTGAGCCAGGTGGGCGGGGAACGCCGCCTAAATGTTGCGATGACCCGTGCCAAGTACAACGTCAAGCTGGTCGGTTCCATCATGCCGACGGACATCGACGTTGACCGGGTCAGTGCGGACGGCCCGAAACTGCTCCGCAGTTACATCGACTACGCCATCAACGGCCCCTCTGTTTTGGCCAGCGAGATCACTGAGCAGGACATGGTGGAGCATGACTCGCCTTTTGAGGCCGCAGTTTACAACTTCCTGGATCGGAAGGGGTACAAGCTGGCAACACAGGTCGGCTGCTCCGGCTACCGCATTGATATGGCCGTCAAGCATCCGACGCTCAGTGGGCGCTATGTCCTGGGCATTGAGTGTGACGGGGCCTCTTATCACTCAGCACGGACCGCTCGTGAGAGGGATCGTCTGCGTCAGGATGTGCTGGAGAGCATGGGGTGGAAGATTTATCGGATCTGGTCCACGGACTGGATCAAAGACCCCATCACCGAGGGGAATCGGCTGGTCGAGGCGGTAGACGAGGCCATCTCCAGCTATGTAGAGAATTTTCCCGAACCCATCCGAAATGACGAGCCGGAAGCGTCAACGGGACCGGACGAGTTCATAACAGTGGAGGAAAAGCCCGTTGACGTGGGAAAAGCGGCAAATCCATATGGTTTTGCCGCACCGGTGGTCACTGATTTCAAGCAGCTTCCCCGTGATCGGTTTGGCTATCTCAAAATGACCGACTGCGTTGAACTGCTGGTCAAGAATGAGTATCCGATCCATTATGAATTGCTGTGCCAGCGGCTCAGCCCCCTTTTGAGGCGGGAGAAGGCCACATCTGTGGTTCGCCGGGAGGTTGACTATGCGTTGAGGTCTATCAAGGACCGGGTCGTGAGAAAAGGTGACTTTCTCTATCCGGCGGATTATACGGAGATCCCTGTCCGCCAGGCCAACGGCAGACCCATCAAGCATATCAGCACGGATGAACTGGCCGCTGCGTTGCTGCTCGTTTTGAGGCAGTGCGTTGGCACGACCCGCGCGGCGCTGATCGACGAGTCGACGAGAGCCTATGGGTTCAATCGGCGCGGGGCAAATATCGCAAGCGCGATGAATGCGGCGTATGAGCAGTTGGTGGCAGAGGGGAAGGTAACAGAGGTTGATGGGAAGGTTGTTATGATATAAACTAGCCGTAATGCAAAATTTTGTAGCGAGCCAAGAACAAAGTAATAGCGGCTGGAGATGTTATATATATTTTCGTAAATGTAAAGCGCAGATTGAGCTACAATCAGAAATATATAATGTATAGCAAAAAGTGCAAATATGGAAGAATTTTATATCTGTGGAGTTTCATGCTAATCAGATGAAATTGTAGACCTAACAGAATACAATTATGCATTGCAAAGAATTCAGACGATGCCATCAAGTCCATACAAATATTATCCACAGGAATATTTTTGCGATTATTGACGTGACAAAATGAGAATTATGTGCTACTATCATCATGTATAGGTATATCTTTTTTCTCAGGCTGCTTTTTTGCGAATGAGTTTCTCCAGAAAAGAGTGATAGGATGGCTGATAATAGCAGAGCTATAAATCGCGTCTTTACACGCAAGGTAATCTGTGACCTAATCCAAGGAGAACACAATGATGTGTTTGATTATGTGGTCAAACGATACACGATTGATCCTGAAACAAAAAGCAATGGTAGCCTGATTAGCGAAATATATGCATATCTTGGGAAGCAACAGCGCAACGAATACTACTACATGAATACATTGCTCAATAAATTGCTTGACGGTATCCATAATGTAAACACAACAACGGCACTATCTCAAGTTCACATAGGCCACTCTATTGCAGACTTCGTTATGATTAACGGCGAAGGAAGAGTTTATGAAATTAAATCAGATTTAGATAATTTTGATCGCCTATATGATCAGTTGAAGGATTATTTTCGGGCTTTCACTAAGGTATCGGTTCTTGCTTCAATTCATGAACTTGAACGCACTAAACAGATGCTTGCAAAATTTGGAGATATGGGTGAATCTGTTGGCGTATATGTTCTTTCGGCAGATAATACTATTTTTAACCGAGAACGAAGTCGAGAACCGAAAGAATATCCAGCTATGTTAGACCATTCGAGTATTTTTAAAATTCTACGGAAATACGAATATGAGAATGTTCTACTTAATTATTTTGGATGTATTCCGAAGGCCAAACCTGTGTTCTATTTCCGAAAATGCCTTGATGAATTTGAGAAAATCCCAATTCTTGATGCGCAAAAACTGGCATGCCAAGAATTAAAGAAAAGAAATAGAATTTCGATAGAGACATTTCACAGTATTCAACCAGAATTAAAAGCCGTGATTTATTTTTCTGGATTGAGTCAAGAAGTACCGGCGCTAAATAAGTTGTTACAAGAAAGTTATAGGGGGTAGCCAGATGTATTTCCCATATCTTCGAGGCAGACAATATGAACTACTTGCATTGCGCGAACTTGCTCGCAATGGGCTGATTACTTCTTCTGTGATTCCAATTATCGAGCCTATCAAAATTACTTCAACTTTTACTGGTGCCTTGACTGCATTTCAAAAAGCGAACTTGCAAATTGCCTTAATTACGAACCCAGATGTAGGTGAATTGGCTGGAGAAAATGAATCTACTTCCCGAATTATTGGTGTACTCCGAGATTTTCAGAATACAGTGCCAACTGTATTACTGAACAAAAGCACGGGAAATGTTTTGATGGATCTCCAGCAGGCTAGCATATTCGAAAAGGATATTATAGCCATTCTTGATAACAGGGATTTCCTTGATGCCTATTCCGAATTGTTTGATGGTATTTCTCCAATTTACACCCTTTTCCCAGATGAACGGGCAATCCGACGTATTATCAAGGGCAATAGAGTTCTTTTTGCAGATAAATTTTTTAGGCGGAATCGAAATGCAGACTATCCAGAGGATGAATTCTTTTCTGATGATCACCTCTATTATAGCGAAGAGGGTTATGATGGATTTGGCGATTATTCGGTAATCGGCAAGGAGTACATCGACTCCGGATTCGCACCCTATGCGGTTGCAATTCATATCGTATACCTCGCTGATGACAATTCATTGCGAATCAAACATTTTGTTTCCGATTCTAATGGTGATACGTCAGATGTAGCAGGGAAATTCTATGAAGCTGTAACAAAGCTTTATGATTGGTATATGGCAGGGCAAAAACGGCAGCTAACAGCAGGGTTGCAAATTTTGCTGGATCATTACCGTAACAGAACATTTCCAGGGCTCCCAACATTAAAAAAATTGTCTGTTATGCATCATCTTGAGTTGATGGGGAAATTCCTCGATGGGAGACTGAATTGATGAATTGTTGCACTGAGTGTTTTTGTGATTTGCCTATTCGCACAATGATAGAGGCTGGCGGGAAAAAGGGGAAATGTGACTTTTGTGGTAAGAGTGATGTGTTTGTCTGTTCACTCGATCAACAATCTGACTTATCTGATTTGATTTCAGATATTGTCAATGTTTATGAGCCGTGTGAAGAAGGTAATCCTCTTATTGAAATATTAGTCAATGATTGGCACATTTTTGACAAGACGCTACCTTCTGCGGCCTCTCTTGCAAATGCGTTTTGCAATTTAGCATATGGAGAAAGGGCGGGAGATGATAATGTAAGTGTTCGTATCCCTCCTACTGTCTCAGAGGCTTACGGTATTTTTTCGGGTCATTCATGGGCAGAGTTTTCGTCATCAGTGAAAACCAAAAATCGTTTTTATAATAGTTTTTTTCAAGCAAAGAAATTTGAAAGTTTTTTGACCTATTCTATTTCTAAGTATCAGAAAGGAACGGCGTTCTATCGCGCCAGAATTTGTAATGATATTCACGGGTATGAGACTGACGCAATGGGAATACCTCCGTTTAACAAAAGAAAATCAGGACGAGTAAACCCTGAGGGGATTAGTGTGCTCTATCTAACATCTGACGAAAAAACAGCTTTGAATGAAGTGCGTGCGAGTGCATTTGATTATGTTTGCATCGGTACTTTTCGGCTCAAGGAAGATGTCACAGTAGTTAACCTCCCAGCGCTAAATTGCATTAGCCCAGCATTGTATTCGGATGCAATAGATTCTTTGGCTGCCAATATAAAAGTGTTCAGTGATATTGCAAGAGAAGTAGCAAAACCGTTACGACGAAATGATAGCCCGCTTGAATATTTACCGACGCAATACATTACAGAGTTTATAAAAAGTGTTGGCTACGCTGGCGTTGAGTATATGAGTACTATGGGGACGGGCGGGCATAATATTGCTTTATTCGATGAAGCTGTATGCGAATGCCAAGCTGTACATACGGTTGAAATAAAAGCACTTCAATATTCTTATGAATAATGTGACTTTTGCTTATGAAGCCTTTGACCCGGTGCGAGTTAAGGATTTTCTTAATTCTGTTTTGGCTCATAATAGGGCGAACCCCATTTCGTTTTAACATTCATAATGGTTACTATGTGGCGGGGCGGGGAAGTATGCGGTAGGAGTTTGCCCACTGTTAAACTATTTTGGCGAAAGCGATAAGAAACACTTATATGTACTGAAGTATACTTTCACGATGGGCCATGAAATCAACAAAGGAGGATTACAATGATGAATTGCAACGGCGCATTTCGCTTTCATAAGGTAGGACAGGGGCTGTTTTATTCTGGAATATTGAATGGGGGTGCCGGGAAGTCAAACCCGACGTTCAGTTTTGTTTATGACTGTGGCTCGGAATCTTCGAAGGTTTTTCGTGACCGGGAAATTGACGACTATAAAGCGCTGCTACCGTATAGAAAGGCATTAGGGGGTAAAGCGCTGGATCTGTTGGTTATATCGCATTTGCATGATGACCATGTTAATGGTTTGGATCACCTTTTGAAAGGTGTTAAGGTAGATACAGTTGTCATGCCATACACTTGCGATAAGCTTTTGTTACTCGCGCAATTGGAAAGCCAGAACGATGAAGAGTTTTTGCAGGATTTCTATGCCGACCCTATCAACTGGTTTGTGGAAAGAGGGGTTCAAAGGATCGTCCTGCTCGGCGCAGATAGAAGAGAAGGGGAACGCCGCAGGGCGGGGGAGGACATGGAAGCTGAAACAGGTGACCGCTTTAGTACGAGAATTAGGCCTGACGGAATTTTAGGAATTGAGGTGGTAGATGGTACCCAGGTGGTGTATTATAAACATGAATTAAATATGTTATGCCGTGATTTCTTTTGGATGTTCCAGTTTGAAAATTTAGAGCTGGACAGGGAAAATCTGAATAAATACATACAAACGATGGAGGCTTATAAACAGAGCAAAGGCCAAGAGTTAATCAATGTACTCGGGAACAAACAGCTCAGAAATGAACTAAAAGAAGAGATTAAAGGAGCATGCGGTAACATGTTGAACCGCACATCCGTTGTGATGGAGCACGGTCCCACAAAAGTCCACTTGGCACATATTGTTTGCAACCCGTTGAAATGTATCTGTGGAGGGGAAGTTGTTTGTCAAGAGGCTTGTGTTTCCTGTATGCACGAGTGGCCCATGACGATTTTGACTGGCGATATGGAACTTGAGGATCAGGAAGAAATGGAACTGTTGCGGGCCGATCCTTGCAAGCGTTGCCTGGTCCTCCAATATCCGCACCACGGATCCAGGAACAATGATATAAGCAAGTTTATCCAACGGTTTCCATATGTTATTGTCCTCTCCTATGGAATAACGAATCGCTATGGACACCCCGATGCAATACCTTTACGAAGCCTGGGTAATACTGCACACGTCAATGAGAGGAAGTCGTTTGATTATCAAATTTTCATCGAATGATAGATTTAAGTAGCCGATGAAGGGAAGAGAATTGTAAAAATCTTATTGTTTTCGTTGGTGGTGCGGCTGTGGCAATTCTTTTCATCATGGATGACACCCTTGCTTCCTCGGATTTGGTGAATACCTTGTGAATGTTGGATGAAATCTGTTGAATTAATTTGTGAATGTGATATAATCAAAAAAACAGGGCAATTTTGTAATAATTGAGGTGGATGTTTTGCCAAGACTACGTGATCCAATACATGGATTTATCGAATTGTCAGAAGCAGAATTAAGAATAGTGGATTCCGCTCCATTTCAGAGACTACGTAATATCAAACAGCTGGCCACTACATACCTCGTATACCATGGTGCGGAACATACCCGTTTTGGGCATTCATTGGGCGTTATGCACTTGGTTACACGAGCATTTCGATCCTCAATTTCCAACTATGAACAGGAGACAGGACAACTCTTATTCAATGAAGTGGATGCAAAATGGTATGAACAAATACTTCGGTTAATTGCGTTAGTCCATGATTTGGGGCATGCACCTTTCTCTCATGGTTCTGAAGCATTATTTGATGAAGGAGTGGAGCATGAGGATTTTACTGCACGGATAATCTGCGAAACTGAAGTTGCTCAAATGATAACAGATATCGGAGATGCCTTTTGCAAAGAAAATGGGGTTGGCGCATCCTATAAAATTACACCTGAATTGTTATGGAGTATATATGGGGAAAAGAATCCTGAGTCAAATCCCCAGTATTTAGAACATCTATCAGAGTTTAAATTTTTAAAAACATTTATGGACAGTGAATTAGATTGCGATAAAATGGACTACCTTTTGAGAGACGCATATTACTGTGGAGTAAATTATGGTCGGTATGATCTAAATCGTTTAATTGATTCACTTACTGTATATTACAATGAGAAGCAAAACATAAGGCAATTAGCAATACAAAAAGGAGGGGTCCATGCCTTTGAGGAATTTGTGATTGCTCGGTATTTTATGTTTATTCAAGTTTATTTTCATAAGACAAGACGATATTTAGATAAGCTCTTAGTTCGTTGTATCAGTGAGGTTTTAGAAAATCAAAGATATCCTGAAGCTGTTAACGAGTATTTGTCGCTGAACGATGATGTAGTTTTGGGAAAAATTTCGCAAAATGCAACAATATCTAAGAACGCAGCGGACTTTGTTAATCGGAATGTGATGAGTTGTGTCTACGAGACGCATACTCATGCCAATGTAAATACAAATAGCTCTGACTTGTTGATATTTAATGCCTTAAAGCGAGAACTAAAAAGAAAATTACCCGATTGTAGTCTTGATGAGGATGAGGCTAGTAAGTTGGCACATAAGATTCCAATGTTGGAACCTTATGATGCAGACAGCGGGAAGGGTATTCCCATTATTTCTGCTTATTTAAAAAAGCCGACTAGTATTTCAGACGAATCAGTGCTCTTGGCAGGGCTAATTAAACAAATTAATATTAAGCGCATTTATGTAGATAAGGTTCACGCAAAAGAAGCCAAGCAAATTGTAAGGGATTACCTTGCTGCGGATGGGGAGAACTAAAATGAAAAATAATACAGCTTATATTGTCAATGCAATTAACTCCATCACGGGCCATCCTCCAGTAAAAAAAGCCTTGCAAAAGATGATCTTCCTCATGGAAAAACGGGGGGTACAGTTGGGGTTTGAATACATTTTGCATTTTTATGGTCCATACTGTGCAGAGCTTGACCGTGAAACATTAAAATTGAATTCAGATGGCATAATAACTATTGATTATTCAAAATATGGACACAGGTTAAAAAGGAATGCTGAGTTTAAGCAACCAATAGAAACTAATTTACCAGACAATCAGGTTACTATAGCAAAAGAAGTAATCAAACGATATAAAGATTACACCCCGGCAGAGCTTGAATTGCTTACCACAGCGATTTATGCATATGAGCACACAAATGCAACGACACGAACTCAAGTGATTGATAATATAAAAAAGATAAAGGGCGAAAAATTTAGCAACGAAGAGATTACGAAAGCATTGTCTGAATTTCCGTATTTTGGGATTGAAGTGTAGTACTTGCATTATAGAAAACGGACAGGGCCAGTTAAAGTCTCAACGATGACAGGCATGCCTCAGCGTTTAATCAGTATAGCATCAAAAAAGCATCAACCGCAGGGAGGAAAAACTTTCGCCCTCCCGCAACCGCCCGCAACGAGCGGGAAGCTCTGCACCCCAGGAATTTTCCAACAGCCACTCCAAAACCGAGTGCCGAGGGTTCGAATCCTTCTGCCCCTGCCACTAAAAGCTCCGAAGTCACCTGACTTCGGAGCTTTTTCGGTATTTTTTTGAGGGTATCATTTTCAATAGACCGAGTCTGATGCTCTTTTGCGGCTCAAACTCTGCCATCTGTTGGTAACCATTCCGCCCTGTTCCGTTGGGTACAGCACCAAAAAAGCATCAAAGTTTTTGGCCCCTCTGGTCGGCGGGTCTTGACCAGAGGGGCGTTTTCTTTGATTATGTGTCTCAATTTTTGGGCGGCCGAATGACTTGACTGTTTTAGGCAGGGATGTTTTTGCAGGCTCACAGATCGAATCCAGCCGTGATCCCGGCCAGTCTTGCGGTGTCTTTCCTGACATAGTAGAGTTCTGTGATCTCAGAGGTGGAGTGGCCAAGAAGGTCCGCCACTTGTCGGGGTGAGAGGGCTTTGATTGAGCCGTCGGGCTGTTTTACGCCGTTGACCAGGTTGGTGGCGAAAGTGTGCCGAAGGCTGTGTAGGCCCTTCTGTTCGATCCCGGCGGCTTCAAGGATGCGGTAGTATCGCTTGCGGAAATTCACGGGTTTGGTGTAGCCGCCCTTTTCGTCTGCAATCAGCGGACTGTTTTCCCCGAAGTATCTCTCCGTCCGCAGGTCGAGAATGGCATCGACTGCCGCCTGATTCAAGGGTACATCTCGCTTGCTGGAGGCGGTTTTCAGCTTGCCCACCTTCATCTCCATACCGCCGGCGGCGTCTGTGCCGTTTCGCTTGGCGATCTCCTTCACGCCCCGTTGGAGGTGGATGACTTTCCGCTCCAGGTCTATGTCGCTGTTCAGCAGCCCCAGCACCTCGCAGGTGCGAAGGCCGGTGTTCAGCATCAGGACGTAGGCTGCGGATTGCTGATAGATTCGTTTGCCGTTGCTCCATTTCCGCACAGCCTCAGACTTGAACCGCTCGATTTCAGAGGGAGAGAAAGTCGTCACCGTCTCGAAGGTGGGCAGATTTTCCTTGCCCTGGGCTGCCAGGAAGTTGGCCCTCTTGATCATGGGCGCCGCCGGCATGGGGTTCTTTGAGATGAGTTCCTGCTGGGTCAGGTAGCGGAAGTAGTCCGTCAGGAGGTTGTGAACCTTTTTGACCGTGGTGTAGGCGAAGCCTTTGGCCATCCAGTGGTTGAGCGTCGCTTTCACGTCCGCCGAGGTGACGTCGCCCACTACCTTTTCCCCCAGCAAGGGGTAGACCAAATGGGTTGCGGTCCACTCCAGCCGGTCATAGGTGGTGCGCTCCACCGAGGGGAACTTGAACACCCGGAGCCAGTTAGAGAGGCTGTCCCGGAGGAGTTGCTTGGACTCGTCGGAGACGGCAAGCTGGTGCTTGAAGTCCGCGATGTACTCGGTGATCTTGGCCTTGACTTCAGGTTTTGATGTGCCGCAGAAGGATTTGCGTTTGCGCTCCCCCTGCTCGTCCAGGTACCAGACCACGCCGTTCCAGCGTCCGTCGGTGCGCTTGAACACGTTGCCGTTGGTCAGTAGCTTTTTCTGCATCTGTGTCACTCCTTTCACAGAGACAACACATACCAGAACTGCCTCGGTCAAAGGTGTACAAACTGATAACTCTCCGGAAAAATCGGGAAACTGCGAAAAAAGGCAAACCGACCACCTCCCACGCCGCGTAGAAACCCGCCAACGGTGCGGGTTTGCGGGGTGACCGACCACTTATCACAGCACAGAGGGCTGAAAACCGACCACCTTTTGCAAGTCCCCCGACCCGCGTTGCGGGGCGGTGTTGACCGGCAGGTGGGCGCGAAAGCGACCACCTGCTTTTATCCCGCACTTCTTTCGTCCCCTCTGCACTGCCCTTGTTTGGTGAAAACGCCGGAGGAAATCGGGGCGTGAGTGGCCTCGAAAAAAGGGTGCGTTTCGGGGCAAATCGCCAGGGTGGACACGGATGCCACCCCGTCGGCAGGCGGGCCTCAAACCGGCTCAACGGGGCAAACAGGGGGTATATCGGCTGGGCGTCGGCCCTACGCTTTTTATCAGCAGAGAGTGGATCATGCGGGGAGCAGATCGGCGGGTGAGCCTTTTCTTTGTTCTCATAAGTATTGTTCGTCCGCAACTGTGGGAGGGGGACCCTCCACCTGATGGAGGGGTGGCAAGTTCAGCACGAGGTACCGGTTGCTGGTCTGGCGGTTGCCGCTCTCGCTGTGCCGGTGTTCAATCTCGATGAATCCCCGCCGCGCCAACTCTTGGAGCGCACTCCGTGCGATGTTCTCGGAACAGCCGCAGTACTTTGCGACGACGCCGGCCAGCAAACTTTTTCTGACCGGCAGTACACACGATGTAGCTATACACCGTCTGCTGCGCCGGGGTGAGCCGGTAGCTGAGGACGCCGCTGCTCATTTTGTAGTGCCGTTCTCTCGGGACTATTTATGGGCGTTCATTCCTTGGTGATTTTGAAGCGTAGATTTTCTTTTTTGCCAAACTTCTCGATAAAAAAGAAAAAACGATGTAAGATTATTTCGTCATCTACGAAGTAATCATGGAATTGTCTGCAATCAACGGTGAAAGGGGGCGGGCGGATGCAGGATGCTGTTTTGCTCAAAACGCTGCGGCAAGATCCCGGCTTGGGCATGGAACTGCTGATGGAGCAGTATGCGGGGTTGATCTACAGCGTAGTCCGGGGGAAGCTGCTCACGCCCCCATTCAGCGGAGAGGATATCGAGGACTGCGTTGCCGATGTGATCTTGGAGTTCTATGACGGCCTCGCCCGGTTCGACCCCGCGAAGGGCAGCATCCGGGCGTGGCTTTGTACCATCGCGCGGAACCGGGCCGTGGACCGGGTGCGGATGCAGTACGCCGCGCCGGACTTAGTGCCGCTGGGGGATATTCCCCTTTCAGAGGAGGGCGATTCTCCGGAGGGCGAGCTGCTCCGCCGGGAGGAATGGGACCGCCTGCTGAACGCGTTGCGCGGATTGGAGCGGGTAGACCGGGAGATCATTTTCCGAAAGTACTATCTGTCCCAGCCGTCCAGAGAGATCGCGGAGCGGATGGGACTGACGGTGTCCAACGTGGACACCCGCGCCCACCGGGCCATCAGGAAATTGCGGACGAGATTGGAGGCGGCGTCAAATGGATGAGCGGCTGACAGAGTTTTTTGACCGGGTATCCCCCGAGGAACTGGATACGCTGATCGGAGATCTTCCGCTGGACGAGGAGATCGGCCAGGATGTCCTGGAACACATCGGCGCCAAGGTGGAGAGCGCCGTGAGCCGGGACCGCTGCCGGGGCTGCTCCCGGCGGAGGCCCAGGAGAAGGCTGCGCCGGGCTGCCGTCGGCTGTACGGCGGCGGTGCTGGCAGCGGCGCTGCTGCTGGGGAACGCCGCCGCTACCCAGGCCACCGGAAAGGGCCTGCTCAAAACGGTGGCCCAATGGGCGCAGAGCGCCGTCCGCATGGAGGAGCCCCCCATCGACGGCTTTGGGGAGGACGGAACGGC
>CANQZJ010000059.1 GCA_947628315.1 uncultured Oscillospiraceae bacterium | reverse complement strand
ACGTGACGCGTCGCTAGTATCAAAGGGCTATGCCCGTCTATGAAAATCCCCCGGCTTCGCCGGGGGATCATTAATTTACTTAAACAGCTCCGGCACACCGGGAGGGCTGCCCGGTCATATTGTGAAATGCGCTAAAAACAGGCGGCCGGTTTTGTCTGAATAATAGAAAGTTTGGACAGCGGCAGAATTTTGTAAATTTACTATTGACTTTATTTTAGGTAAATGCTATATTCCGATTAGGCTGATTTATCGCTAAATTTACCTAAAAGGAGGAACCATCATGAAAAAGATAATCAGCGCTGTTCTCGCATTGGTCATGGTATTCGCCCTGGCCGCCTGCGGACCCACCACCGGCCCCGGCCCCGCCCAGCAGCCCAGCGACAACGGGGGCGGCGGAGCCAGCAATGCCCCCGCCACCTCTGAGGTCCCCGCCATCAACGACATCAACCTGGGCACCGACTATCAGGACATCACCGCGAATATCAAGATCCTGACCAACCGCACCGACATCGTGGACACTGTCTACAAGGGCTACGCCGAGCAGTTCCATGAGCTGTACCCCAATATCACCGTTACATACGAGGGCATCACCGACTACGAGGAGTCCCTTCGCCTGCGCCTGACCACCGGCGACTGGGGCGACATCTGCTTCATCCCCAGCAGCGTGACCAAGGCCGATATGTCCAAGTACTTCATCCCCCTGGGCAGCCAGGCCGACCTGGACCCCATCTACAACTTCATGAGCGACAAGGCCTATGACGGCGTGGTGTACGGCATCCCCAACGGCGGCAACGCCGAGGGCATCGCCTACAACACCAAGGTGTGGGCCGACGCCGGCATCACCGAGCTGCCCGGCACCCCCGACGAATTCCTGGCCGATCTCCAGACCATCAAGGACAACACCGACGCCATCCCCATGTATACCAACTTTGCCGCCGGCTGGACCATGGGCGCTTGGGACTCCTACATCTGGGGCAGCGCCACCGGTGACGGCGACTTCCACAGCAACATTGTCCACACCGCCAATCCCTTCTCTGACCGGGGCGATCAGACCGGCCCCTACGCCGTGTACTACACCCTGTATGAGGCCGTGGCCCGCAAGCTCGTGGAGGACGACCCCATGAGCACCGACTGGGAGGGCTGCAAGGGCATGATCAACCGGGGCGAGATCGGCGCCATGGTTCTGGGCAGCTGGGCCGTCCAGCAGTTCAAGGACGCCGGCCCCAACCCTGACGACGTGAGCTATATGCCCTTCCCCATCACCGTGAACGGCAACCGCTACGCTACCGCCAGCAGCAACTATGCCTACGGCATCAACGTCAAAGCCACGAAGGACAACCAGATCGCGGCCATGCTCTATGTGAAGTGGCTCATCGACGAGTCCAGCATTTTCGTGGATGAGGCCTGCATCCCCGCCCGCAAGGACGGCGAGATGCCCGCCTTCCTGGCCGACTTTGAGGGCGTGGAGCTGGTGGCCAACAACCCCGCCCCCGCCGGCGAGGAGGATCTGTTCGACCAGGTCAACAACGAGTCCGAGGTGGGCCTGAACAGTGACGACTATCCCGACGCCCACATCGTGGAGGCCGCCCTGACCGGCTCCGAGACCATCGACCAGATTATGGACGACTGGAACGCCAAGTGGAGCAGGGCCCAGGAGGACCTGGGCGTGGAGGTCAACCAGTAAGCGTCCCTGACAGAGGCATCGCGGAGGCAGGCGGCCCGTCACGGGCCGCCTGCCCCGTAAAAATCACACAGGAGGTGTATCCATGAGCAACCAACAGCTTTCCTCAAAGCCGCAGGAAAAGCAGACCCTTCTGAATAAGCTCCGCAGCGGCAAGGCCCAGCGCGTGCTGGTGATGCTTACCTTCATGCTCGTCCCCCTGCTGCTGCTGTTCGTCTTCACCTACCTGCCCTTCATCAAAATGGTGCAGTTCAGCTTCTACAACCGCACTTATCTGGACGAGGGCACCTGGGTGGGCCTGAAAAACTACATCGACGTGTTCCAGCGGGACGACATCTTCGGCAGCCTGGCCGTCAGCCTCTACTACATGGGCGGCTCGGTGGTCCAGCTGGCCCTGGCCCTGTTCTTCGCCTCCCTGATGGTCTTTAAGGCCAAGGGCTCCGCCATCTACAAGGCCTGCATGTTCTTCCCCTACCTGATCTGCGGCATCGCGGTGGGCTTCATCTTCAAGTTCTTCTATGCCCACGGCTATGTGCTGGACTCCATCCTGGGGCTGTTCGGCGTGGCCCTGGAGGACTGCCCGCTGTGGCTCCAGGACATGCGGATCAACAACATCGCCCTGGTGGGCACCTCGGTCTGGCGGTACACCGGCCAGAACATGGTGCTGTTCCTGGGCGCCATGATGAGCGTGGACAACGAACTGTACGAGGCCGCCAGCCTGGACGGCGCCGGCCGCTGGCAGCAGTTCAAGTACATCATCCTCCCCTCCATCAAGACCATCATCGTGCTGAACCTGATCCTCTCCATCAGCGGCTCACTCAGCGCCTTCGAGCCGCCCTACGTCATCACAAACGGCACCATGGGCACCGGCACCTACTTCGTCATCATGAACCGCATCGCCCATGAGAACCAGAAGGTGGGCCTGGCTTGCGCCATGGCCATTGTCCTGCTGGCAATCATCATCCTCTGCACCGTGGGGCAGAACCTGTTCTTCAAGTACGTGTTCAAGGACGGGGCGGAGGACGACGCCGTCCGCGCCCAGCGCAAGGCGGAGCGAAAGGCCGCAAGGCTGGCCAAGGCCAAGAAGGGGGTCGCCTGACATGGGAAAACTGAAGGAAATGCGCCCCGGCGAGATCATCTTCAGCATCGTCCAGTACGTCATGCTGATCGGGGCCTCCCTTGTGGCCGTCACCCCCGTGATTGTGTGCGTGTTCACCGCCTTCAAGACCGACACGGAGTACCAGGCACCACCCCGCTGACCCTCCCCAACTCCTTCGCCTATTTTAACAACTTCGTCCAGGCCTTCACCAAGGCCAATATGCTGCGGGGCTTCCTGAACACCTGCATCGTGCTGGTGGTGGTGCTGATCCTGTCCATCCTGTTCAGCTCCATGCTGGCCTACATCCTGGACCGGTTCAAGTTCCGGGGCAGCGGCCTCATCCGCAACCTGTTCATGTTCGCCTCTCTGATCCCCGGCATCGCCACCCAGGTGACGGTGTACCAGATCATGTACTCCCTGGGCCTCATCAACCACCTGTACGGCTACATCATCGTGCTGTGCGGCACCGACATCATCTCCATCTACATCTTCCTCCAGTTCTTTGAGAACCTGCCCAAGAACCTGGACGAGAGCGCCATTCTGGACGGCTGCACCTACTTCGGCGTATTCTTCAAGATCCTGTTCCCCCTGTTGAAGCCCGCCATCGTCACCAGCTGTGTGCTGAAGGGCGTCAGCGTCTACAACGAGTACTACATGTCCAACCTGTACCTGCAAAGCTCCGAGCTGAAGACCATTTCCACCGCGCTGTATACCTTTACCGGCCCCTACGGCAGCCAGTATAACTACATCTGCGCGGGCGTGCTCATCACTATCATCCCCATCCTGATCCTGTTCCTGCTGTGCCAGAAGCAGATCTACGGCGGCATGGCCGCCGGCGCCGTGAAAGGCTGAATTCGCTTTATTTCTCACCCCTCTATCGTCTCCCGCCCGCCGGAGCCATCCGGCGGGCGGGAGGCACAAATCCGATTTGGAGTGACCGACTATGTCAACTGTGAAAATCATCGGCGGCTCCCGGCCAAACCTGCCCTGGCAGGACCGGCCGGCGGGCTGCGAGGCTCCCGTATGGAGATATACAGAGAATCCCGTCATCCGCCGCAACCCCATCCCCGGCGTGGCGCGGGTGTTCAACAGCGCGGTGGTCCCCTATGGGGAGGGCTACATCGGCGTGTTCCGGGGGGAGCAGACCGACGGCATCCCCCACATCTACCTGGGCCGCAGCGGGGACGGCATCCGCTGGGAGTTCGACCGGGAGATGATCCCCTTTGTGGACGAAAACGGTGAGCCCTTTATGCCTTCCTACGCCTACGACCCCCGGCTGGTGAAGATTGAGGACACCTACTACGTCATCTGGTGCCAGGACGCCTACGGCGCCGCTCTGGGCATGGCAAAGACCACCGATTTCAAGACCTTTACCCGTCTGGAAAACCCATTCCTGCCCTTCAACCGCAACGGGGTGCTGTTCCCCCGGAAGATCGGCGGGAAGTACATGCTCCTGTCCCGGCCCAGCGACAGCGGTCACACCCCCTTCGGGGACATCTACCTGTCCGAGAGCCCGGATCTGACATACTGGGGCCGCCACCGCCACGTGATGGGCCGGGCGTCCCAGTGGTGGGAGAACGTGAAGGTGGGCGGCGGGGCCGCCCCCATCGAGACCAGCGAGGGCTGGCTGCTGATCTACCACGGCGTCACCGGCACCTGCAACGGCTTCGTGTATAGCATCGGCGGGGCCATCCTGGACCGGGATGAACCCAGCCGGGTGCTGTACCGCAGCGGTGACTTCCTGCTGACCCCGGAGGAGTGGTACGAGGAGCGGGGCTTCGTGCCCAACGTGTGTTTCCCCTGCGCCACCCTCCAGGACGCGGACACCGGCCGCATCGCCATCTACTACGGGGCAGCCGACACCTACGTTGGTCTGGCCTTCACCGATGTGGAGACCGTGGTCCGCTTCATCAAGGAACACGACACGGCGGACCAGTCCGACCGCGAACCGGGCCGCCGGTAAGGGGGGACCGTCCATGCTGAGAGAAGCGGCGCGGGAGATGCTGGAGCGGCGGCTCATCCCCTTCTGGCTGGCCCTGCGGGACGACGAGCGCGGCGGCTTTTACGGGTATATGGGCCACGACCTGGCCGTGGACAAGGCGGCGGAGAAGGGCTGCATCCTGAACAGCCGTATCCTCTGGTTTTTCTCCCGGTGCGCCAAATACCTGCGCCGGGGGGACTGTCTGGGCGCGGCGGACCACGCCTACCGCTTTCTGCGGGATCGCTTCGTGGACCGGGAGTTCGGCGGCGTGTACTGGAGCGTGGACGCCGCCGGCCGTCCCCTGGACGACAGCAAGCACACCTACTGCCAGTCCTTCGCCGTCTATGCCCTGGCCGCCTATTACGAGACCATCGGCAACCGGGAGGCCCTGGATCTGGCCCGGAGCCTGTTCCGGGTCATTCAGGAGCGGTGCCGGGACGCCGGCGGCTATCTGGAGGCCTTTGACCGGCAGTTCCGCCCGGTGAGCAACGAAAAGCTCTCCGAGAACGGCGTGATGGCCTCCCGCACCATGAACACCCTGCTCCACGTGTTCGAGGGCTGCGCGGGGCTCTATCAGGCCGCCCCCGACCCGGCGGTGGAGCGGGCCATGCGGGAGATTCTGACCATCTACCGGGAGAAAGTCTACAACCCCGTCCTGAAACGGCAGGAGGTGTTCTTCGACGGGGACTACCGCAGCCTCATCGACCTCACCAGCTACGGCCACGACATCGAGTCCAGCTGGCTCATGGACTGGGGCTGCGATCTGCTGGGGGACGGGGAGTTGTCCGCCCAGATCCACGCCATCGACAGCGCCCTGGCTGAAAACGTCTACGAGGCCGCGTTTCGCGGCCGCTCTGTGGCCAACGAATGCGAGCGGGGCACGGTGGACGCGACCCGTGTCTGGTGGGTCCAGGCGGAGGCGGTGCTGGGCTTTGTCAACCGGTGGGAGAAGAAACCGTCGGACACGCACTTTCTGAACGCGGCGGAGGACGTGTTCCGACACATCCAGACCGTCCAGACCGACCCCCGCTCCGGCGAGTGGTTCTGGGCGGTGGATGAACAGGGCAGGCCGGACCCGTCCCGGCCCATGGTCAGCCCCTGGAAATGCCCCTACCACAACGGGCGGATGTGTCTGGAACTGATAAGGAGGGACCCCCATGCCTGAGCTGCACCCCGAATACTATCGGCAGAGGGAGCGCCAGGAGGCGCTGCTTTGCCGCAAAAATCACAAAACCAATTTCTACAATGGCATTTTTGACCGCTGGGAGCATCCCGTCCTCACCAGGGAGATGATCCCCCTGACCTGGCGGTACGACCTGGACCCGGAGACCAACCCGTTCTTCATGGAGCGGCTGGGGGTCAACGCGGTATTCAATTCCGGGGCCATCGAGCTGGACGGAAAGTTCTGCCTGGTGGCCCGTGTGGAGGGCAGCGACCGCAAATCCTTCTTCGCCGTGGCGGAGAGCGACAGCGGCGTGGACGGGTTCCGGTTCCGGGACCATCCCGTGGTGCTGCCGGACACCTGCCCGGAGGAGACCAACGTGTACGACATGCGGCTGACGAAGCATGAGGATGGCTGGATCTACGGCGTGTTCTGCTCCGAGCGGAAGGACACGGCGTCCGATGACCTGTCCGCCGCCATGGCCGCCGCCGGCATCGTCCGCACGAAGGACTTAAAGACCTGGGAGCGGCTGCCCGACCTGGTGACCCTCCGTTCCCCCCAGCAGCGGAACGTGTGCCTGCTGCCGGAGTTCGTAGACGGGAAATACGCCTTCTTCACCCGGCCCATGGACGACTTCATCGAGACCGGCTCCGGCGGCGGCATAGGCTTCGGCCTGTGCGGGGACATCACCCACGCCGTCATCGACCGGGAGATCATCACCAGCCCCCGGCGGTATCACACCATCACCGAGAGCAAGAACGGCTCTGGCGCGGTGCCTTTCAAAACCGAGCGGGGCTGGATTCACATCGCCCACGGCGTCCGCAATACCGCCGCCGGCCTGCGCTATGTGGTCTACGCCTACGCCACCGACCTGAAGGAGCCCTGGAAGGTCATCGCAGAGCCCTCCGGCTACCTCATCGCCCCCCTGGGGGACGAGCGGGTGGGGGACGTGTCCAACGTGGTGTTCACCAACGGGGCTATCGTCCGGGACAGCGGGGAGGTCTACATCTATTACGCCTCCTCCGACACCCGGCTCCACGTGGCCACCACGACGGTGGAGAAGCTGACGGACTATGTGTTCAACACCCCTGCCGACCCGCTCCGCAGCGCGGACTGCGTGCGCCAGCGGTGCGCCCTCATCGACAAAAATCTGGCCTTTCTGAAACAGGTGGAGGGATGACAGGATGCTGACCCTGGCGGCAATCTTTTCCGACGATATGGTATTGCAGCGGGATAAGCCCATCCCCGTGTGGGGAAAGGGAGAGGCCGGCCGGAGGGTCACGGTGACGCTTGGCGGGGAGATGGCCTCCGCCGCCGCGGGCCGGGACGGACAGTGGCGTGTGACCCTCGGCCCTTTGAGCGCCGGGGCGCCCCTGACCATGACGGTTTCCGACGGCGCGGAGACGCTGGAGCGCCGGAACGCCCGGCTGGGCGAGGTGTGGCTGGCCGGCGGCCAGAGCAATATGGAGATGGCCCTCCGGGACTGCAAGGGCGGCAAAAAGGAGATGGCCGCCAGCGCGGGGAAAAACGTCTTTTTCTACAACGTCCCCCGCTGCGCCGTGACCGGGGAGGCGCTGGAGCAGATGGAGGCGGAGAGCCGCTGGCTGCCCTGTACCCCGGAGACCGCCGGGGACATGAGCGCCGTGGCTTGGTTCTTCGCCTGCCAGATCGCGGAGACCCAAAACGTCCCCGTGGGGATCATCGACTGCTACTGGGGCGGCACCTCCGTCAGCTGCTGGATGAGCCGGAAGCAGCTTGAGCGGACCGCCGCCGGAGAGCGATATCTGACGGATTACGCCGCCCTGGTGGGGGGCAAGACCGACGAGCAGTACGAAGCGGAGATGGTGGAGTACGACCGGCAGTGGCAGGCGTGGAACGACCGGGTGGAGGCCCGGCGCGCGGCGGACCCCAAGGTGACCTGGGAGACACTGAACCGGGAGTGCGGCATCTGCCCCTGGCCCCAGCCGGCGGGGAACGCATCGCCGTTCCGCCCGGCGGGCCTCTACTATACCATGCTGCAACCGGTCTGCCCCTACGCCCTCCGGGGGTTTCTGTACTATCAGGGGGAGGAGGACAGTACGCTCCATTTCCGCACCTACAGCGAGATGATGACCCTGCTCATCGACCAGTGGCGCACGGATTGGGAGGACGATCTGCTGCCCTTTCTGTTCGTCCAGCTCCCCATGTATATCTCGCGGGAGGAGTATGAGGCCCACCAGGATGACGGACACTGGTCCTATCTGCGGGAGGAACAAAGGAAGGTCAGCAGAACGGTGGCCAATACCGCCTTGGCGGTACTCACCGACTGCGGCGAATTTGACAACATCCATCCCCTGGACAAAAAGACCGTAGGGGACCGGCTGGCGCTCCAGGCCCGGCGAAAGGTCTACGGAGAGCCGGTGGCGGCGGACGGCCCCAGCCCGCAGAGCGTGCGGCGGCTGGACAGCGGCCTGGAGATCCGCTTCCGGGACACGGAGGGCTCCCTCCAAATCAAAGGGGATACCCTGGAGGGCTTTGAACTGGCGGGGGAGGATGGCATCTACTACCCCGCCCGGGGCACGGTGGGGCTGAACCGGGTGAAGGTCCGCTCCGAACAGGTCCCGGAGCCGAAGACCGTCCGCTATGCCTGGTTCCGTTTCGGACCGGCCAATCTGTATAACGCCGCGGGACTGCCCGCCGCGCCGTTTCGCACCGACCGGCAGCGGGTGGACTGACCGGCATTTGGGAGGGAGAGCCATGACCAGCCTGATCTTCGGCATCGTCTGCATCTACTTCGCGGTGACCATCCTCCGTATGCCACAGGAGAAATTCCGCCGGGAGCTGGACCAGATCACCGGCCGGGGGAAGGGCCACTCTGAAACCTATTACCAGGCCATCCGGGGGCTGCTATGGGCGGTGGGCTTCCTGGGCGTGGCCATGATCGTGCTCCGCTTCTTCTGAAAGGAGGCCCCCCATGCCGAAACTGAAAACCGACAACCCCTTCTTCCGCTTCATGGGGAAGCTGGGGGACGTGATCCTGCTGAATCTGGTGTGGCTGGCGTGCTGCCTGCCGGTGGTCACCATCGGGGCGGCCAACACGGCGGTGTTCTATGTGGCGCGCCGAATCGCCGCCGGGGAGGACTACTGGGTGTTCCGGGACTTCTTCCGCTCCTTCCGGCAGAACTGGAGGCAGGCCACCGCCGCGTGGCTCATCCTGTTACCTCTGGGGGCGCTGGCCCTGGCGGATCTGCTCATCGGCCTCCAAACGCCGGGGGCCGCCGGGAACGTGTTCCGGGGCATCGGGATCGTGTTCTGCCTGCTGTGGCTGGTGGTGGAGGGCTATGCCTTCCCTCTGCTGGCCCGGTATGAGTACCGGCTGCGTCCCCTGTTCACTAACGCCCTGTTCCTCAGCGTGACCAATCTGCCCGCCACCCTCACCAGCGTGGCGCTGGCGGTGTGGCTGCCCCTGCTGATGGTGTTCAGCCCGGAGGTGGCGGTGTATCTGCTGCCGGTGTGGCTGCTGGCGGGCGGGGCGGGCCCCGCCGTGGCGGTGTCCACCCTCCTGGGGCCCACCTTTGAGAAGCTGGAGCGCAAGGGCGCGGGAGATGACGTGTAAATGGCCATTTTGAAGCTAAAGCCCGCCTGCAAGAGCTACCTCTGGGGCGGAAATAAACTGAAAACCGAGTACCACAAGGACTATCCGGGGGACAAATTGTCCGAGACGTGGGAGCTGTCCTGCCACCCTGACGGTCCCTCCGTCATCGAGGGCGGAACCTTCGCGGGGCGCACTCTGCGGGAGTACATCGCCGCCATGGGCCGCCGGGTGCTGGGCAGCAACTGCCAGGTGTTCCGGGACTTCCCCATCCTCATCAAATTTATCGACGCGAGGGACGACCTTTCCATCCAGGTCCACCCAAACAACACCGACGCCATGGAGAACGAGAACCAATACGGCAAGACGGAGATGTGGTATGTGCTGGAGGCGGAGCCGGGAGCTTTCCTGTACTACGGATTCAAGCGCCCCATCTCCCGCGCGGAGTTCCGGGAGCGCATTGAGCGGAACACCCTGACGGAGGTGCTGAACGCCGTGCCGGTCCACAAAGGCGACCTGTTCTACATCCCGGCGGGCACCCTCCACGCCATCTGCAAGGGCATCGTCATTGCCGAGATCCAGCAGAGTTCCAACGTGACCTACCGGGTCTACGACTATGGCCGGGTAGGGGCGGACGGGATGCCCCGGCAGCTCCACGCGGAGCAGGCCATGGAGGTGGTCAAGCTGGAGCCGCCCAGGACGGACTACAATTTCGGCGGCCATCTGGCCCGGAGCGCCTATTTTACCGTTGACGTGGCGGGCCCCCCTGATAAAATATGTTGTGACGACGAGTCCTTCACCTCCCTGTTAATCCTGGAGGGGGAGGGAAAGGCGGTCTGCGGCGGCGAGGAGGTTCCCTGCCGCAAGGGGGACAGCCTGTTCATCCCCGCAGACAGCGGCTGGTGTGAGCTGAAGGGCGGCGTGAAGGCCCTGTGTACCAGGGTGGGGACCATCTGAGAGAGGAGGCGGCGCGCGTTTGGAGGGCTATGTGACCGAGACCGAGCGGGTCAGAAAGCGCCTGAAAGAGACCCTTACGCTAAAGGAAAAGGCGGCCAACTGGTGGGACTACCACAAGTTCCATGTGCTCATCGCCGCCGCAGCCGTCCTGGTGGTCTGTTGGTTCATCGCTGAGGGGCTGCGGACCGTCCCCGCGGACTACACCGTGGGCTACGTCAGCGGCACGGAGATCGACGGGGAGACTGCGGACGCCATCACCGATGCCTTGGCCCGGTACGGGCAGGATGTGAACGGCGACGGGGTGGTCCACGTGGAGCTGCACCGCATGATCATCGACCTGGGGCTGGTGCTGGAGCGGGGCGGGGCCACCGACGGGCAGAAGGAGCTGGGCAACCTGATGGCCCTGGAGGCCGATCTGAATATGCTCCAGAGCGGCATCTTCCTGACGGACGACCCGGCGGCGCTCCAGGCGTACACTGGGGCCCTCCTCTACCGGGACGGCGGCCAGCCGGCGGCGGACGCCCAGGACTGGGAGAACATGGCCCTGGCCTGGGACGACTGCCCCGGACTGGGGGAGTCCCCCACGGGGAAAACGCTCTATCTGGTGGGCCGTGGCTGCTGGAACGAGGACCAGCGGGGCCAGTGGAGCCAAAACTGGGAGTTCTGGCAGGCCATCCAGAGAGGCCAGTAAAACATGAAATATGGAGGAAACCATGAACATCTGCGCGGATCAGACCCACAACGTGTTCAAGCTGGACACACCAAGGTTCAGCCTCGCCCTGGCCCTTGCCGACGGGAAGTGGCTAGGGCAGGCCTACTGCGGCCCCCGGCTGGAGACCGCCGACTTGGCCTGGGCGCTGTCCCTGGACCAGCGGCCCAACACCCCGGACACCCTTCCCAGGGAGACGGTGTCTTTCTTCGACTGCTTCCCCTCCGCCTATCCGGCGGCCAACATGGGGGACTTCCGAGAGCCCTGTCTGGCGGTGCGGACCGTTCACGGCCAGATCGACTGCCTGCCCCGATTCAAGGGGTATGAGATCCTCCCCGGCAAGCCGGCCCTGGAGGGACTGCCCGCCACCTTCGGCGACCCAGAGGACTGCAATACCATAAAAATCATCCTGGCCGACGACGTGACCGGGGTGGAGGTGGAGCTGTACTACACCGCCTTCACCGGGCTGGATGTGATCGCCCAGAGCGTCCGCGTCCGCAACGGGGGTGAGAGCCCCGTGTGGCTGGAGCGGGCCCTGTCCGCCTGCCTGTCCTTTCCCTATGAGGGGCAGAAACTGGTCACCCTCCACGGCTCCTGGGCCAGAGAGGGGGCCATCCAGACAAGGGACATCGGCGTGGGCGTCCAGGGGACGTACTCCAGCCGGGGCATCACCGGCCACCAGGATCAGCCCTTCATGGCCGTCGTCAGCCCCGGCACCGATCAGGAGCAGGGCACGGTCTGCGGGATGCACCTGCTCTACTCCGGCAGCTTTTTGGCCCAGGTCCAGCGGGACCAGCACGACTCTCTCCGGACGGTGATCGGCGTCCACCCCGATGGCTTTCGCTGGAAGCTGGCACCGGGGGAGGCGTTCCAGACCCCGGAGGCGGTGCTGGTGTTCTCCGACGGGGGGCTGGGGCAGATGACCCGCACCCTCCACGACCTGTACCGGGGGCACCTGATCCGCAGCCCCTGGCTCCACCGCCCCCGCCCGGTGCTGCTGAACAACTGGGAGGCCACCTATTTCGACTTCGACGAGGAAAGGCTGCTCCGCATCGCCCGCAGAGCGGCGGAGCTGGGAGTGGAGCTGTTCGTGCTGGACGACGGCTGGTACGAGAATCGCCACACGGACAGCGGCGGCCTGGGGGATTGGAAGGTGGATCGCAAAAAGCTCCCCCATGGCCTGGACGGTCTGGCGGAGCGGGTCAATGCCCTGGGGCTGAAGTTTGGGCTGTGGATGGAGCCGGAGATGGTGTCGCCGGACTCGGAGCTGTACCGAGCCCACCCGGACTGGGCCATTCGGACCGCAGGACGGGACCCCATGCTCTGCCGGGACCAATACGTGCTGGACCTGAGTTGCCCGGAGGTGGAGAAATACGTCTGGGAGAAGGTGTCCGGTACCCTGAAAAGCGCCAACATCTCCTACCTGAAATGGGACATGAACCGGCCCGTCACGAACCTGGGCAGCGCCGGCCAGCCCCCGGATCGCCAGGGAGAGGTAGGCCATCGGTATGTGCTGGCACTCTACCGGCTCCAGGAGCGGCTGACGCGGGAATTCCCCGATCTGCTGCTGGAGAACTGTTGCAGCGGCGCGGGCCGCTTCGATCCGGGGATGTTGTTTTACAGCCCTCAGATCTGGGGCTCCGACGACACCGACGCGCTGGAGCGGCTCCGCATCCAGGAGGGCCTTTCCATGCTGTACCCGCTGTCCTCCATCGGTGCCCACGTCTCCGACTGCCCCAACCACGAGGTGGGGCGGGTCACCCCCTTTGAGACCAGGGGGAACACAGCGTTGACGGGGGCTTTCGGCTATGAGCTGGACGTGACCGCCATCGCCCCCGAAGAACAGGAGCAGATCCCGGCGCAGATCGAGCGGTATCACCGCTTCTGCGGCCTGGTCCAGTCCGGAGACTACTACCGGCTGTCCTCCCTCCAGGCGGGGAGCCGGCTGGATGCCCGAATGGTGGTGTCCAAGGACAGAAAACAGGCGTTGGTGGTCCTCACACGGTCGCTCAACGCCCCCAACCAGCGGCCCAAATTCATCCGGCTCCGGGGATTGGACCCCTCCGCCGTATACGCGGACGGGGACACCGGCCGGGAGTACCCCGGCGAGGTGTTGTTGCATATCGGCCTGCCGGTGGAGTTGCCCGGCTGGGATTTTGGGTCAAGGCTCATCAGCCTGACCCAAAAGTAGGTGTCCGCCTGTCCGCCCCGGTCAGAGGCGGGCGGGAGAACATAATTCCAATGGCGCGCCGCCACTCCACCATAATGGTCGCGCGTACATAAAAAAGGAGGAAAAACATCCCGAACGTTCCGGGTGCGGCAAGTCCACCACCCTGCGGATGGTGGCCGGCCTGGAGGAGATCTCCGGCGGCGAGCTGTACATCGACGGCAAGCTCTGCAACAACGTGGAGCCCAAGGACCGCGACATCGC
>CANQZJ010000058.1 GCA_947628315.1 uncultured Oscillospiraceae bacterium | reverse complement strand
ATATTGTTTGTATATCGTTTATCAATATTGCGCGTTATCCTATACAACATTTTTTTATCATTATTCCGTACACGGTAGTCCGTTCATAAATTAACGGTAAACTGTCAACGCGTAGAAGTCCTATAAATCGTACTCTATCGGTTAATTGTCAACTATTACTAAATTTATATGCTATATATCGTTAATATTTATATCATATGTAATTTAATACGCAATAGTGATAATATATAAATGTTGTATAGGATAACGCGCAATATTGATAAACGATATACAAACAATTTTATTGCAATATTGATATAATATTCAGTGTAACAGGTGTTATAAAAGACGTAAAATCGTTGTTTACAATTTGTTCATATCTAGGTTACAAAAAGTTCAATTGCAATTATGTGTGTACGTGATAAGATGTATATAAAGCAAGGGGGCGGTAGCTATATCCCGCCACATATGCCACATAAGCGGCACACAAGCGGCTATGCCGCACATATGCAACACAACGTACATTGACAACTTCATAGTGACTGCAATCCGTAGTCGTGAACGACTAGGCGGCGTATGTGGTCATGTATCTATCAACTTATCAATCTATAGAAAAGGACGGTATGAGACATGAAAAAGAGCACAAACGTAGCTAATGAGGTTATTCTGAATGCGGCACTGGTAGACAAGACCTACAAGGACGCGGACGCCATGAACGCAATCAAGAATGCGGACTTGCGCAAGCACATCGAGGAGTACGCAAGCGCGGAAACGTCGGCGCAATCAAGTGTGTGGTCTATGGTAAAAGCGATAGGTCAGGCGGCCTACTGCATTAAAAGCGACTTTGGAAGTGATAAAGCCTTTGCCGACTTTATGGGACTTACACAGTCCGCGGTAAACAAGCAAAAGAGGCTTTCCAAGTATGCGGACGATTGCATAGCTAGGGGATTGACGGCTAGCAATGCAATGGAATTGTTACCGATTCTTGGCATGATTGAAAGCCGCGTACATATGGACGACCGCAAGGCGACGATAGAAACCGTGTTAGACATGGTAAACGCCCGTATGACTCAAAAAGAAATACGTGCGGTAGTCAAAAAATTGTTTATTGACCGCGACACACAGGCGCTTGTTATTCTTGATGATAAGGCAGAAAAGGACGAGACAGCAACCAACACGGACGAGACAGCGACCAACACGGACGAGACAGCGACCAGCACGGACGAGACAGCGGCAAGCACGGACGAAAAACCTGTACAGAAAAAAGGCTTTTACACTATTCCGGTGTTGTATAACGGAGCGGTCGTTCCGTTCACTGTCAAACTCAAGAAAGCGGACGCGCAAAAAATTGCCGACTTTTGCACAAATGTGCTTGGCATTGCAAAGGAAGATTAAGACAGAAAAGGGACTCAAAAGAGTCCCTTTTTTCATGCTCTAATTTTGTTCATGGTTGCATACAGCGTTATCGAACATACGTTCTAATAACGTTTGTTATTTAATCAAACATCTGTTCTAAAATGCGAAAATAAAACCATCAGAAATATTTTCTCGCTAGTCGTTGACGACTAAAAATAGGGACTTTTCAGTCCCTATTTTCATATATAAATTTAGTTGTTGACGACTACAAATATACCCCTGTCGTTAATAAATTGTGTATTTCTTCTTTTTCTGCGTCTGTACACGAGAATCCTCTTAAATCCACATCATCACTTGTTATTGTGAATCCCGATAAATTACTAAGATTCCATGTAGTAGAGCATGGCAAACCTACTGTATGAGCATAGTTTGACGGTTCATTAGACTGCGGAATAGATAGTATCAGAAAAATCTGTCTCGTTTCCGCAAATGAAAGCACACTCGTATATCCGCCGCTTCTTCTCGCGTGTACAGGTCTGAATCCCCACGTATCGGGAGACTGCCGTGTCAAATGATTTATCACTCCTGCAAAGTTGGCAATCGAGACGCCGTCTTTTGGATTTTCGATAAAACTTCCTATACTGCTCGTTTCAATCTGTGCTCTATTACTAGCAACTAAAGGAACATCAATACCGCACACAGCGTCATATGATTCAGCATAAATGCCGTCTGTAAAAAGCATTGCTCTACACTGTCCCATAACAATATCAAACGAATATTTGATATTTAATGTATGCCCGGTGAACATATTCGCATCTATTTCTACGAATCCGATAAATGGAAGAAATAAAAATGCACTAGTAAACGGAGCGAAATCGAGAAACGATTTATAATATCCCTCGAAATTAAATGAGCCGCAATCAATAATAGGCGTCTCCGAAATTCTATCTCCGTTAATATTCATAGTGACATTGCCTATAGTGATAGGTTCATTATGCCCCGAAAGAGCAACAGGCATTATCTTCACGCCAACTATGTTCTCAATAGGAGAATTATTAAGCATTTTTATATTCTCTATGAATGTATCCGCCCACAGATCATGACCAAGTTCTTGTAACGCTCCATCACTTATCTTATAGCTAGTCGTAAGAAGATTTAAACCCGTGTCAATCACTGAATTAGGCGGTAGAGTAGAACCGCTGGTTATGTCAGGATCAGTATCTACTAAAGGCGGTTTATATTTATCGTCGCCGTCTGTATCTCCGGGCAGTTCATCATAGATAATCGTAACAGTAGAGCCATCATCATATTCACCTTGAATCACATCTCCCCAATTATTTTGAGGAGCAAATTCTTTTATATCGGGGCTACCAAAATATCCTAAATTATATCCACACCATGAAGAATTGTATCCTTTTACAAAACTAGACCAATATTTAATTCTAAATTGCATCTGAGCATAAATACTATACTCTTGGCCTAATTCAATTATTCGTTGACTACTAAGAGCGGAAGTCTCGGCTAAAGGGCCGGAAGATGGCCCGACTTCTATTCCCATCTCTATATTATTTAGCCACGAAAACGGGCCGTTATTTTGATTATATACTAAAGATGGTCTAGTTTTATATTCTCCGGTGTATGAGGGATTTCCTTGTGCTCCTCGGCTGACAAAAGATGGTACTCGATATTCACAAATAAAATCTTCTTTTGTCCAATTCTTCTTATTCTTTTTAGGATCAGCAAGAAATTCTTCAAGGGCAGGACTTTTCATTGTGACTAATATATCCGGGTTTCTATTGCCCTTAACGTATACTGTCCAATCAGTTTTCAGATCAATTTCAGATAATTCTAAATCGGGATTTTCTGAACCACTCGTATCTCCATTCTTAAAATAATTATATATACCCTCAACATTCTGAATATTAAATACGGGAAATCCCGATACTATTGAAGTAGATAATATAGGACTTATATATTCGCTAGCATTTGTATCTATTATTTCATTCGGAATTCTATCGATCCCGGACCATGGAGTCGATATTGAGCCTCGACCTCTAGCAAATTTAATAAATACATGAAGTGATGAAAAAACATCTTTATATTCATCAGAGAACATTAAATCGAACGCTGACATTACTTCATCACTAAATCTTTTTCTATAGTAATACGTCGTGTCTATAACGTGATTTTGGATTTGTTCATAATGTATTGTATTATCAACGTTTATAGTTTTAAATTTTTTTTGTAAATCTGATAAAAAAATATAGTTGCTTCCATAACTATAACTATCATTTGAAAAATCATTTACTTGCAATATATTTCCCTCTCCTACTCGCGGCAGATTTTCAGGATTATAGTCAATAGCAGACCCCCCTATGTCAAAAGGGTCTATCCAAGCGGCTGAAGTCTGAGCATAACAACCCTGAGAAGCAACTTGTCCCATATATGAAAGTGACCCGCCATTCATATTAAATGTAGGTCTAGCGTCCATACAAGCAAATAAATATATGTATCCATTATAGCTAGATTGTGATTGTATATATCCTAAAACAACATCATTCATAGCCTTTATATACTGATCTTTATATATAAAATTAGAACCGAAAGAAACCTGTGCAGGCATTCCCGAAACATTAGAATTTATCGGTATTGCAATAATAGCCACAGGAGCACTAAAAGTCATTCTTAATCTATAAGCAGTAATATCACGTTTCCAAACGGCCCCTAATGCGGATTGCCCCTCTTTATCGACGGCTGAAACTTGAGGCAGTGATAAAGACTCTATAGCCATAGCAACTTGCGCGTCTGTGACTCCCTTATCTGTAGACACTGATCCCGGATCACTAAGCCGCATTAAACTATTTGCCCTACTTACGGGCGGCTGAATATTCAACGGAGCGAGCATACCCGCTCTAGGAACATTACGTGTCTGATATTGATATGTAGCCATGATAACTCCTTTCCTAGTCGTCAACGATTAATTAGCTGTTATTGCTCCGCCATCTACCGTAAGAACATTTGTCCTCGCGTTAGGCAAAGCACCTACATTCTTAAAGACATACTTTGCGTTCACTCTAACGGGCATCAGCTTATCGGAAAAATATCTGTTAAACTGAAATTCCTGTCTTGAAATGAGGCAAGTAAGCCCGTAAATCGCATTGGCATTACTCATAAGAACATCAACATGACCTCGTACATAAGCAACGCCACCGATTCCATAACTTACATCTTGTATAAAGTAATATCTGCCGAACTCAGCTATATACATATAATTGATATTGCTCCAGTTAGTAATTCTTCTATCGCTTATTTCAACGATAGGATCTATGATAGAAGTATCTTCTTTAAGTTTGCAAGATACATTACTAACAATAGCAGACATATTCTTTCTAACCTGTCGGTTGTCACTTGTCATTTGATAAAATGTAGCCGTCACATTCTATTCCCCCTCTCCCAAGATACCTCAAACAAATAATCTGCATGATTTCTTTTGCGATTTTGAGATATATTGAAAAATCGAGCACATCTCTCTGCTCAGAAATCAACGTCTGTGCCGAAACTGTACCAATACGCCCATGCCGCACATAGGTATCTTTTCGAGTCATATCACGCTCAAGCAAATCATCATCCGCGTGCTCATCGATACTTTCTACCGTACTCATTGAACCTTTAGTATAGTTGTTATCTTTGCTCCCGAAATCGCTCTGTGTCCTATCGCGATTCTGAAAACTATCAGTATCGAACGGCGACACACTTCCAGTGTGAGTATCGTTATAATCCCCAAGATGTTCTCTATCGGCTCTCTCTCCCTCTTCTGTCTGCGAACGCTGTTTGCCGTAGTTCAGAGTACGGTCATCCGTTCCCTTTTCATTAGAAGAACCATCATGAGTGATATGATAATTTTCTAACGGGTCATAAGTCTCTTGTGTAGAAATAAGTAGACCCTCATACGTATAAGCGTTTGCTGCATACCACGACATAATATCGGAAGTAAGCCGCGCATAATCGATCTTTCCTGCGTCATCATAATAGCGTAACCTCAAACGATAATCCCCGTATGAAGAACTCATTACCATTTTCAGCGTATTCTGAAAAGAATCAACAGAAATAAACGCCGGAACAATATCGGCAATGATATTGAGTTTATCATAAAAAGGAACTTTTCCATCACTATCACACTGTTTCAAATAGTCGTCAACGACTAACGGCTTAATCTTCATTCTCCTCTCCTTTCTCACCAGAATCATCTGATGAATCGCCCGTTTCTTCTTCATAATCCTCTTCCACAAGTTCAAAATCATTAGATAACTTAACGGATATAGGGGCGACGCCGAACTTCTGAAACACTTTGTTGTACTCATTACAAAACTCCTCTCTGCAAGCTAACATATCGGAAACGTTGAATAACAAAAGTTGAGCGTCCGACTCTACTTCGTTAGAAGTCATATTTCCTTTTTTCTCCCTTGCCCACCTTACACCTATATCACGATAAAACATTCTAAGGATTTCGTTGTGTACTTCTACAATATCCTTTATGTTCATAACATAAGAAGATTTCGCGAGATTCGCCGTGCCAACTCCCTCTGTCATCATGAGAGAAGAATCCAGTATAGCACTCACATTGCCTTTATACTTATCCCGATAATAGGCATTTATTGCTTCTCTTGTAGACGAATCACCAGTAAAGAATACGTCTTGGTCGCGTAAATTTACCAGCGCACATCTAAGTGTTAAATCAGCATGAGTCATAAGAGAAGCGTATCTCTGAATAAACTCCACCATACCCATCATGCAAGAATTATTATAGAAAGCAACTGCCTTTTCTCCAATCTTTCTTTTACCGTGAATAGTACCGCCGCCCTCTTTCGGCATTGAATAAATAACCGTATCATAAACGTCTGAATAACGTGTAACTCCGTACACATTTCCGTTACCAGTTACAAGCCCAACATCCGCATTGTGCCATGCAACGTAGGTGATACCCGTAAGCATAGCGGCTCTTTCCATTTCTCTCTGCGGAAAAGGAAGCCCTGTCCATTCAAATATGCGAATGATTCTCTCAAAAAGAAACCGTGTCCACATATCAAACAACTTCTCAAGATTAAAAGATTCTTCTTCGACTTTCTTCAAATCTTTGAGACTTGTTATAATCTTAATAAATTCTCCGTCCATAATATCTCCTTTCTAGTCGTTGACTACTAAGGGGGGGATGTACTCCCCCCTCATAGTTAATCGGAAACATAGAACACGATACCATTTTCGGACATATCGTTAAAGTACATACGAGTCACCTTGTTATAGTAATTCGTGTACTCCGAACGATTATTGCGCTCCGTAGTAGCGTGCCTGTCGTCGATACCGACACCCATAGCTTCGTAGTCATACGCGACTGCGAGAATGCCGGTCTGCTCAATCGTATCTTCTTCGGACAGCTTCACGTTTACCTTTGATACATCATCAAAAGCAAAGGACGTGCCGGACGCCTGCCAGTAGGGAACTGTGCTGAAACCGTTGATATGAACAAGGTCATTGTGGAACGTATCCGCTTCGAGGTAGGCAGTCAAACTGCTGTCAAAGTTATCGAGCATAGTCAACACCAACTCGCTCTGCGGCGTATGCCGCGCATACCCCTCATCATTAAACAGCTTTGACATTTTCCGCATTCTCTTAGTCCACATCTTAATCTGCGCCGCCGCAAAACTCAGAAAACCTTTGTCCATCATACACTTATCGACGGTCAGAGAACTTCCTGTTTCCGTATTGTACAGTGAAAGCAGATTGATTGCTCCACAGGGCTTCGCGTCCTTGAGCTTCCGCGCAATAAATGCCGCTCTCGTGAGTTCTTTGCAGTTCTCCAAAGCAAGTGTCATCCTGTTGTCGATAGCAACAAAGATTCCGCTAATGAGTGCACCCATCTGCTCTGCCGACGTGAACGCTGTCCTCAAGATATTATCAGGGATGGTAATATCGATCTCGAACGTACTCATCTTCTCAAACATCTTCTGTTTAATAGTCGGCTTCATAACAGGTGCATACTTCGGCTCGAATCCAAGGTTGCCAATTTCCCACGAACTGTTCTCCTGTGCATCAGGCAAATCTACGAACAGCTTCTGCCGGATAACACCGTAGGTAAACGTATCCATGAGCATTGTAGGATCTACGCCCTCATATACTCTCGTAGATACAACCGTCTTTCCGATACGGTCAACCATTGTTTTCACATACGCATCGACGGAATCCTGCCCGAACACATAATCGCCAAGAGCGACAAGTGTACTGGCGTCCTTTACCGTAATAGCGCTCGAACCAAGTGCTTCAGCCGCATAGGAATTAACCAATGCGTAAATTTGATTAACATTCGGCATTTTCTTCTTCTCCTTTCTTCTCGTCATCATCTGTAGAATCGCCGGCCGGTGGATTCATGTCATCATCTCCCATAGAGTCGGGAGATTCTCCAAAGATGATGTTTCTCAACTTCTCTTTCTCCGTATCGCTTAACTCATTAATCTGCTCGACTAACGACTTCTGCCCCGTCTCCGGCGGGTCAATCTCCAGCGCATCATAGAGAATGTCAATAGGGTTACTTTTGTTACTTGTGTTACTCATTGTTCTCTCCTTTCTAGTCGTCAACGACTATTTACTATATATTAAAAGAATTAAAGAAGTCTGTTCCCGTGAGATTATCAGAGAACGTGACTTTTCTTTCTTTTAATAACTTAATCACAGTAGCATCAAACTTTGTTCTTTTCTCTGTCCAAGATAATGAATATAACCTATCAAGACAATACCTATCTGATACTACTCTCGATTTATCGGGAAAATCAATTTTTGTATATGGATAGATATAAATAAAGGGTGTATTGTCTTTTGACAATAATTTTATACAAAAACGAAGCATTCCTTTTTCTGCGTACATTGTATAGTGACATTTATATTTCTCCAATCTCTCATCAAGATGTAAAAACTCTTTTGTCTCCCATTCTCCACTTGTAATCATCTTAGATGATTTACCGAAAAACATTTGAGAGTTTGCATTTTCATTTGTACAATATTCTACGGCAATGCGTACAATTACAGGAACGCCATTTTCATCTACCTGATTAGTAGCAAAGTTATAAATATCAATATCACCTTGCTTCATTTTCAAAGTATTTGTCAACTGCCATTCAGAAAAATATGGACAGCTTCTTGTAATTGTGTTACCGATAAGAAATACTTTTCCTCGTCTACGTCTAATAATTGTAGACACAAGCCCCATCAGTGTCGATACTTCGTTCGGTATATATCCCTTATCAGTAATAAACTCCTCTACTACAATATTATTCATTTTCGGATAAGACCTTGATTTATACCTTGATTCGAGAGTTAATGCGAATGTTGAACCTATCCTCTTTCCTCTCACAACTTTCAAGTCTTTTCCGACATTAGCAAAGTATATACCGCCGCTATAAACTGATATATTAGAATATTCTCCGTTAGTAATTCTCTTTATATGCTCCACACCGTCAGAATCCATGACTAAATCACTAAAATAATCCTCAACGGCATAACTCGGAATATCCTCTTTCCATCTACGAACATATCCAAACTGAACATCATTTTCATATGCTTCTTTCAGAAGATATTCCTTAACAGAAAACGACTTACCATTCGATCTCTCTCCTAGAAGCATATAATAATTGGCATCTGTTTCTAATATCTTATCTAATCTATAATATTTTTGTTTCTTAGCCATCATTATCTCCTTTTAGTCGTTGACTACTACGAGCAAAAAGCGCTGTCTGTGAATTAGCTATACTCGTAATCAAATCTATAAATTCTTCTGTTTTTGACATAACATAAGTAGTAGGCTGTAAGCATATTGCATATTTGTAAGTGGATATAAATTCATCATATTTTCCCTTACAAAATGTAACTGTAGGCTGGTCATCATTATAATGCAATATTGATTTACCACTATGTTCATAATCGAAAACTAATCCATCTCTAAATTCATCAAGAGATTTTATTTGACTCGCGCCTTTTTTCTTATTAACTCCACTTACTGTTATATGAATACCGTCATCATCCTCGTAAGCATAACGCTTAGCCCCTTGAGTTATGAAACCTTTATACGTATCTTCCAAGACGTATTCTCCCAACGAACACTCAATTCCTTTTGGAGTACACGGTCTGAACATCTTAACATCCACGTCAAGGTCATTAGCCAATTCTTCTTGCCTTTCACGTATTTTGTTATTGTATTCTTCAAAGTAAGATTCAATTTCTTCACTGGAGAAATACTTATAAGAGTCCGTGTCCATGTAAACTGTGGATGAATCCATCTCCACTTCGCTACTGCATATAGCTGACCAAAGTGAGCGTCTTTGATAAGCGGGAATGAAAACACCATGTGAATATGCGAAGTTGAGTTTTGATATGTTTCTAAGTTTCTTTTCGACTTTGTCATTGAATATCTCCCTTGTTAGAAATCTTACATCCCAATCATCATTAAATAAAATCTCGTCTGTAATGTCTCTCGTAACTGCCATACCGAACAAAGAATTAAATTCTTCTTTTGACCTAGCATATAACTCTTCCATGCCGGGCACCCCCTTAAAACTAGTTTTATTTCCGAACACTTCTAGGATGTATCTTCTGAATGTATTATTCAAATAACCCATGATACAATACTTAAAGTCGTTGACGACTATTTTTTCAATGTGATATGACTTTCTAACAAGTTCATAATCAATAGAAATAAAAGTCGCTTTTATAAAATCAGCAGATATCACTCTACCATTATCATATACTCCGTTCTTTATTTCGGTACACTTACTTGATGATAAATAAGTACACCATAAATTAGAATTTACTCCGTACATTTCAACCGTAATTATATAGCCATAATTATCATTATTGAAAAAAATGTCCAATGGTTCACTTTTAGCAAACTTTGACATTGGAAACTTCTTTGAAATCATTGCCCACGGATAAGCTGAAGTTTTATCTCTACTCTTCAATCCCTCACATACTGTATCGACCCACAACCTGTTAGCTAGGGTTTTTCCGCCGCCGAACACACTAATTAACTCTGAATACTCTTCTACTGTATCGGGTAAAAGAGAAGCCATTTTTCTATGATAATTCTTCTCTTCCCTCATAAGAGAAGTTACTTTCTTTCTTACTACTCCAGTTTGAGTAATAGGTATATCTTTAATATGTTTATAAGTATCCTTAAATTGCTGAATACCATCTACACCTACTCTAACATCAGCAATAGCATAACCGAGTTCTTCATTTGTTATTTTCGTGAATGGAGTTCTCATAACATTATAATCTAAGTCCCCCACTAATTTCTGATGTTTGAGTTTTTTAGTCTTTGCCCACGAATCAAGAGATAATCTCGTGAGCATATAACTACATCTAAACTCGAATGTTTGACTCCATTTGAAATAAATAGGCTTACGCTTCTTTCTAGCAAAAACCTCTAAATCGCTCATAACATTGCGTAACCACTGAAACTCAAAAGCTGCATTATGAATATAAACGACTTTATTTACAAATAATGTTAAATTCTCAACATCATTAAAAAATTCTACTGCTGATTCTAATGTTCTGCCATAAAAAGCATTTTCATTGATACAAGCAGTCCATAAATAGCATAAACCTACTTTCTCACTGTCATCATAATATTCTTTTGGTTTACTATAATCAAACATCTCCAATCTTCCATCTGGAAATAAAAAAGAAGATGTGGTTTCTATATCAAAAAAAAAATATCGTCGCAATAAACATCATCTTTGAACTTATAAATATTAAAATTTATGCTTTCAAGTTCATCATTTACCGCGACATAATCATAATAAATATTCATTAGTCGTCAACAACTTTCCCTATAACTTCTTTTACTGTTTCTTTTACGTCCTTACTTTGAGATACACTATTCAAAAAATCAAAAAATTGATTAGGCCTATCTTCGTCACTTGCTCTCATAAAAGTATCAAACAGTTCTTCTATTTCCTTATTTGAAATACCTGATTCCTTTGCAAGAGCAATAGAATCCGCTAACTGTTCCGAATATCCCTCGCCAGCCAATTCGCGCATTCTTCCCATATCCGCACCGTACTCGAAAAAATCAAATAACTCATCAATCTTTTTAGCAGACCAATCTGAATGCGTCTTTTCAAAAGAACTGAAAATCTTTTGAGATAACTCTTTTCTACCCCTTGCAGTAGTATAATAACTACTTTCCACCTTAGAAAGAGCCTGCTCAAATATTGCTCTTTGCTTAAAGGTCTCGCCATAATATTGAGTTGAAAATCTTGTTTTTCCTGTTGTACCTTGCGCCATATTGATAGTAGAATAGACTCTCTGCATAATTTGAGAATCTTTACCATATCTTTTTTCCGTAGCAATCAACTGCGCATTGATTCTTCTCACTCTATCCTGAACAGGACTCTTCTCTTTTGGTGCTTCTTGTTTTTTCTTGGGACGAGCCTTTGAAATCTGCTCGTCCCCAAATCTCTTACTAGCTTTTGGTTTTAACTTACGATTTAATCTTCTTCTCGGCATTTCTCTCTCCTAGTCGTCAACGACTAAAATCTCGGATTAGCGTATTTACCCCATGCAGTATATGACATATTAGCTACATCAACATCCAACGCAAACGAATTATTTGAGACTCTGCCCCCTAAATAAGCGCGTGAAGAGATTTGTTGAATTGCTACAAACGGAAAAAGACCGTCCTCTGCCATATTAAACTCGAACTCATCCGCGTCACGTTCAATACGTACTCCGCCATTCTTCCCCCACTTTGCAACCCATAAACCACATCCGATATCGACAATCGGCTTCATATCGAGAGTGAGATTAAATGACTCGCTCAAATATACCAGCGGAACAGAACCGGTAAGATACTTTATTCTCTCTGCCATTTCCGCGACATAGTTTACGCCGGCATTTGTCATCATATCAGGATGTTCAAAATCGAGAGCAAGCAAAGCGTCCCCATAAGGTCGAACCATCCGCACGAAAAAATCAGCTTCATCAACGGCATTATTCTTTTCGAGATAACCGTTGCGAGGATGTACATAATGATACGCACCACGTAACAACTCGTACTTCTGCGCCGTATGCATATGCTCATCAAACATAGGGTCAAAAAAGTTCGTCCCCTCTGTTGCCTTTGCAATTAAGAAATCGAGGTTAGCGTCCTCACATACGACATCTACAAAAGTAGAGGTCTGATAGTGAGAGACATCTATTCCCTTTAATCGTTGACTACTCATCTTCATCTCCTATTTGCAATCTTTCCAGAATGCGCTCCATTACAACAGTATTATTGTTTATTGCTTCCGACAGTTCTTTCTGCTCATTTCTATGCGACTCATTGATGGCGGCTATTGAATCGGAAAACTTGATTGTCGCTTTATAATAAGCATACGAAACGGCGGCGCACGCGACGATTGGAAACCCAACCGTCGCGATCGCCTGAATGATATCGTTGTACATTACACCAGCTCAACGAGCGTGATGTTATTCTTCGAGGAAGCCGCCTTTGCCTCTTTCAGCTTAATAACAACACTCTCTTTAGAGTTTATATATTCCTGATTGGCAAGTTCAACGTCTCCGTCAAACTCCGCCGCCCACGCATTGACCATCTTTGTGAGAATCAGACCGCCGTTGTAATACTTCTTTGGCATTTCCTTGAACGTGAAAACCGCAAACACCTTGCCGTCATTAGATACAGCCGTATCAAACTCCTCGATTGTGAGGGGCTTGCCGACAACGTCGGACGTCTCCAGCTTCTCCCTACCATTATGTAACCGCGAGAGAGTCATGCTCTCCTCTGCAATACTTCTGAAATTGATTTTTGCCATTTCTTGTTTCCTCGCTTTCTTTTTAGTAGTTAACGACTAGCCGTAGGCTGTTGACACCAAGCAACACTTGTTAGTAGTTGACGACTAGCCAATAAACGGTAAACCGTCAACGCATAATCGGTAAACCGTGCACTGAATAACGATAATACGCCAACGATAGGGCATTCCTACCCTATAATTCTACTATACACCTGTTTTATGAACAGGATATGAATAAAATATGAACAATTTGTGAACATTTTTGAATGAACGAAATACCGATAACATTATAACGATAATGCAAACATACGAAATACCGATAACATTATAACGATAACACAAACATACGAAATGCCGATAATATTATAACGATAACGCAAACATAACGGAATACCGATAATCAGTATACGAAATGACAAATAGATTAACGAAATAACGTAAATTTTGATAATGAAAAAACGTAAAGTTCATGTGGTAT
>CANQZJ010000057.1 GCA_947628315.1 uncultured Oscillospiraceae bacterium | reverse complement strand
CTATCAGGTACCGCGAAGAATCTTAACATATCAGGGTGCGGTTGTCCACCTGAAATTTGCCATTTTTCACTTTGAATTTGCAAAAAAATCCGTCAAAAAAACTCCGCCCGGAGAACCGGGCGGAGTTTTGAGAAACGTGCTCAGGCGCACATGTCGATGATGATGTGGGCGAACATCTTGGCGGACAGCATCAGGTCGCTGATCCTGGCGCACTCGTCCGCGCCGTGGAGATGGGTGTCGAAGCCGGGCATGGAGCAGCCGAAGGCCACGCCGCCGGGGATGTCGTGGACGTAGGTGCCGCCGCCGGTGGACAGGCACTCGCCCTTCAGGCCGGTGTACTCCTCATACCGCCTCAGCAGCGTCTTGACGAAGTCGGAGTCGGCGGGGGTGTGGTGGGGCTTCTGCTGGACGCCCTCAAAGGTGAAGCCCTTTGCCTCAAAGGCGGCCTTTGCCACCTTCAGGCAGTTGTCTTCGGTGGCGCACAGGGGCACCCGGGAGTCGAAGGTGCCCTTCAGGCCGGTGTCGTTTACCTCCAGCAGGGAGAAGGCCAGGGTCAGCGGGCCGGCCACCGGCTCCTCCTGGGCGATGCCCAGGGCCCGGCCCTCATAGTCCCCGTGGGGGAGCAGCGCGTTCAGGTCGTCCAGCGCCGCCCTGGCGCCGCCGGGAGCCAGGGGCAGCTCGCACAGCAGGGTCACCAGGCCGGTGATGGCGTTGTTGCCCCCCTGGGGGAACGCGGCGTGGGAGCCGGTGCCTTTGGCGCGGATGACGGTGAGGCCGTCCTCGCTGGCGAAGGTGAAGGTGATCCCGGTGTGCGCGGTGACCTTCCGGGCAAAGGGCTGCACATCGTACATGGTGAGCCCCTCCACGGCGGCGGAGGCGTCCCCCGGCAGCACGTTGAAGCGGATGCCCCCGTGGAGCCAGCGGAGCCGGGGCAGCCCGGCCTGCTCCGGCCAGGAGCGGGTGAAGGTGGGGCGCAGGGCGCCCTTCTCGGTGTTGATGACCGGGAAGCCGGAGTCGGGGGTGAAGGTGGCGGGGGCGAAGGGATGGCGGGCGAAGTACCAGGCAATGTCGCCGGAGCCGCTCTCCTCGTTGGTGCCCATGAGCACCTTGCAGTTCTTTGTCAGCGGGACGCCCAGGTCTTTTACCGCCTTCATGGCCAGCAGGGAGGCCGCCACGGGGCCCTTGTCGTCGTCGGTGCCGCGGCCATAGATGAGGCCGTCGCTGACGATGGGGGAGAAGGGGGGCGTCACTGTCCAGCCCTCGCCGGGGCCCACCACGTCCAGGTGGCCCAGGATGTGGAGGGCGTCCTCCTTGTCGTTCAGGTCGGCGGCACCCACGTAGCCCTCGTGGTTGGTGGGGATGAGGCCCCACTCCGCCGCGATCTTCAGCGCCTCATCCAGCGCCGCGGCGGGGCCGGGGCCGAAGGGGGCGCCGGGGGCGGGCTCGCCCTCGGTGCTGTCGATGGACACCAGCCGCTTGACCGCGTCGATCAAGAGCGGTTCCTTGTCCGCGAAATATGCCTCGATCCGTTCCCGTTCCATATGTATCCTCTCCTCTGGGGCGATCTGCGCCCGGATCACTGTGCGCCTGTATTCTATCCCTTTTTTCCGCTGAAAACAAGGGGAAAAGAGAGGAAGAATGAGAATTTGAGAAAAACCGGGGCCGGCCCTCCGCTGGCGGAGGGGACAAATCGAGATGGGGTTCCCGCCGCTTTTATTTACAAATTCCCTCTTTTTTCTTCCATGTGGGTGTGGTATACTATACCAGTTAAATTGCACCCAGATCCCCATACGCGGGATATACCACATAATAGAAAGGAACAGAAGCTATGGGTCTGTTTTCCAAACTGTTCGGCACCAACTCCCAGCGGGAGGTCAAAAAGCTGGAGCCCATCGTCAATAAGATCGAGGCGCTGGAGGACGAGTACCGGCGCTTGAGCGACAGGGAGCTGCGGGCCAAGACCGACGAGTTCAAGGCACGCCTGGCCCAGGGGGAGACGCTGGACGACATCCTGCCCGAGGCCTTTGCCACCTGCCGGGAGGCGGCAGACCGGGTGCTGGGCCTGCGCCCCTACCGGGTGCAGCTCATCGGCGGCATCATCCTCCACCAGGGGCGCATCGCCGAGATGAAGACCGGCGAGGGCAAGACCCTGGTGGCCACCCTGCCCGCCTATCTGAACGGCCTGGCGGGCCGGGGCGTGCACATCATCACCGTGAACGACTACCTGGCCAAGCGCGACTCCGAATGGATGGGCAAGGTGTACCGCTTTTTGGGCCTCACCGTGGGCCTGGTGATCCACGGGGTGGACAAGGAGGCCAAAAAGGCCGCCTACGCCGCCGACATCACCTATGGCACCAACAACGAGTTTGGCTTTGACTACCTCCGGGACAACATGGCCATCTACGCATCCGAGCTGGTGCAGCGGGGCCACGTGTTCGCCATCGTGGACGAGGTGGACTCCATCCTCATCGACGAGGCGCGGACGCCGCTGATCATCTCCGGCCAGGGGGAGGAGTCCACCCAGCTGTACCAGATGGCGGACAACTTCGTGGCGCGGCTGAAATGCCTGCGGGTGGCCTCCACCGACTCCAAAGAGGAGGAGTCCGAGGACATCGACGCCGACTACATCGTGGACGAGAAGGCCCGCACCGCCACCCTCACCGCCAAGGGCATCAAGAAGGCGGAGCAGGCGTTCAACGTGGAGAACCTGTCCGACCCGGAGAACACCACCCTGTCCCACCACATCAACCAGGCCATCAAGGCCCGGGGGGTGATGAAGCGGGACATCGACTACGTGGTGAAGGACGGCGAGGTCATCATCGTGGACGAGTTCACCGGCCGTCTCATGTTCGGCCGGCGGTACAACGAGGGCCTCCACCAGGCCATCGAGGCCAAGGAACACGTCACCGTGGCCCGGGAGTCCAAGACCCTGGCCACCATCACCTTCCAGAACTACTTCCGGCTGTACGACAAGCTCTCCGGCATGACGGGCACCGCCATGACCGAGGAGGAGGAGTTCGGCACCATCTACAACCTGGACATCGTGGAGATCCCCACCAACCGGCCCATGATCCGTATCGACCAGCCCGACGTGGTGTACAAGACCAAGGCGGGCAAGTACCGCGCGGTGGTGGAGCAGATCAAGGAGTGCCACGCCAAGGGCCAGCCGGTGCTGGTGGGCACCGTGTCCATCGAGATCTCCGAGCTGGTCAGCGCCCTGCTGAAAAAGGCGGGCATCCAGCACAACGTATTGAACGCCAAGAACCATGAGAAAGAGGCCGAGATCGTGGCCCAGGCGGGCAAGCTGGGGGCCGTCACCGTGGCCACCAACATGGCCGGACGCGGCACCGACATCATGCTGGGCGGCAACGCCGAGTTTTTGGCCCTGGCGGAACTCCGCAAGAAGGGCATGAGCGACGAGCTGGTGGCCGAGGCCACCGGCCACGCCGACACCGACGACCGGGAGATCATCGAGGCCCGCCGTGCCTTTGCCGAGGCGGAGGCCAGGTATAAAGAGCAGATCCAGGCGGAGGCGGATCAGGTCCGCGCCGCCGGCGGCCTCTATATCCTGGGCACCGAGCGGCACGAGTCCCGCCGCATCGACAACCAGCTCCGCGGCCGGGCCGGCCGCCAGGGCGATCCCGGCGAGAGCCGGTTCTTCCTGTCCATGGAGGACGACATCCTCCGGCTGTTCGGCTCCGAGCGCATCCAGGCCCTCATGGAGCGCCTGGGGGTGGACGAGGATACGCCGCTGGATCAGAAGATGCTGTCCAGCGCCATCGAGAACGCCCAGAAGCAGGTGGAGTCCCGGAACTTCCAGACCCGTAAAAACGTGCTGGAGTACGACGACGTGATGAACACCCAGCGGGAGGTCATCTACAAGCAGCGCCGGCAGGTGCTGGACGGCGAGGACGTCCACACCTCCATCGAGAATATGCTCACCTCCACCGTCACCGGTCTGGTGGCCGGCCACACCGGCGAGCAGTCCCACATGGACGGCGAGACCTTTGCGGAGGCCATCGCCCCGCTGGCCGGGTCGGTGTTTACCGGGCCCCAGGTGGCGGAGCTCAAGGGGGAGGCGCCCTCCCTTACCACCGGCCAGCTCACCGACAGGCTGCTGGAGGTGGCACAGGAGAACTACGCCAAACAGGAGCAGACCGTCAACGCCGCCATGGCGGGCCGGATGGCCCCCGGCGCCAACGCCATGCGGGAGCTGGAGCGGGTGATCCTGCTCCGGGTGGTGGACGAGTACTGGATGGATCACATCGACGCCATGACCGAGCTGCGCCAGGGCATCGGCCTGCGGGCCTACGGCCAGACCGACCCGGTGGTGGAGTACAAGCGGGAAGGCTTCGACATGTTCGAGCAGATGATCGCCGCCATCCGGGAGGAGACCCTCCGCCGGCTGTTTACCGCCCGCATCAAGACCAACGAGGAGATCCGCCGGGAGCGGGTGGCAAAGATCACCGGCGAGTCCGGCGGCTCCGACGGCACCGTGAAGAAGCAGCCGGTGAAAAAGGTCGTCAAGATCGGCCGCAACGACCCCTGCCCCTGCGGCAGCGGCCTGAAATGGAAAAAGTGCACCTGCGAGCAGTACCACAAGAACGTGCCGGTACAGTAAGAGCGTATGGATCATCTCGCCCGTTGGGAGGAGAATTTGCGTGAATATCATTGAACAGAACAACAACGGTGTGATCTATCTGGCCGCCGACGCCATCATGGAGGCCGGGGGCGCGGCCCACGGTTTTTCCACCCGGCTGGGCGGCGTGTCCACCGGGATGTGGGCGTCCCTGAACCTGGGCGTCAACCGGGGGGACGACCCCGACCACGTCCGGGAGAACTACCGGCGCTTCTTCGCCGCCATCGGCGCGGAGGGGGATGTGTTTGCCATGACCCATCAGGTCCACGGGGGCACGGTGCGCACCATCACCACCGCCGACCTGAAGGACGACCCCTACCAGAAGGTGGAGTATGAGGCGGACGGCCTGATGACCGCCCTGCCCGGCGTCACCCTGATGGCCTACTCCGCCGACTGCATCCCCATCCTGTTCTACGACCCGGTGCGCCGGGTGATCGCCGCCGTCCACGCGGGCTGGCGGGGCACCGCCGCGGGCATCGTGTCCAACGCGGTGGCCCGGATGCGGATGGTATACGACTGCAAGCCGGAGGACATCCTGGCGGCCATCGGCCCCGGCATCTGCCCCCAGTGCTTTGAGACCCACGAGGACGTGCCCAACGCCATGTCCTCCGCCCTGGGCACCGAGGTGCTGCGCTATATCAAGATCAAGGAGAACGGCAAGTTCGCCGTGGATCTGAAGGGCATCAACGCCAAACGGCTGGAGCTGGCGGGGCTGGATCCCGGCCACATCGCCGTGTGCGACGAGTGCACCTCCTGCCTGCCCGACCGCTACTGGAGCCACCGCAGGCTGGGGGCGAACCGGGGATCCATGGCCGCCGCCATCCAGCTGAAATGAGACGGCTGCCCGCGCTGCTGCTGACCCTCTGCCTGCTCCTGTGCGCCGCCGGGTGCGGGGCGGATACCCCTGATCCCACCGGCGCTCCGGAGCCTTCCCCCACCGCCTTCCTTGAACCGGCCCCCACACAGACCACCACCGCCATCGGCTTTTCCCTGGCCTACGACCCCAACGCTTCGCTGGATCCCATCGCCGGGGACAGCCAGGTAAACCGGGCGCTGATCGGCCTGGTGTGGCAGGGGCTTTATGAGCTGGACAACACCTTCCGGCCCCAGCCCGTGCTGGCAAAGTCCAGCCGGGTCAGCGAGGACGGCCTGACCTGGACGTTTTCCCTGGCGGACGAGACCTTTTTCTCCGACGGGACGACCCTCACCGGGGCGCGGGCGGCGGACTGCCTGAACGCCGCCCGGACAAGCCCGGTCTATTCCGGCCGGCTGGCCGGTATCACCGCCGTGACCGGCGATGAGAACACCGTGACCGTCACCCTCTCCGCCCCCAACGGCAACCTGCCCGCCCTGCTGGACGTGCCCGTCACCCTGGCGGCGGAGGGCGGCCCCGCCCCGCTGGGCACCGGCTATTACCGGGTGGAGACCGACGGGGAGGGCGGCTTGCGCCTGGGGATAAACCCCTATCACTTCGCCGCGACTCTGCCCTATCAACAGATCCCGCTGATCCCCGTCACCACCGCCGACGAGCGGGCGTCCGCCTTCAACAGCGGCCGGGTGGCGCTGACCGTCGCCGACCTCACCGGCGCCTACGCCCTGGGCTACAACGGCGGCTGCGAGATCATCGACTGCCCCACCACCGACCTGATCTATGTGGGCTTCCGCGCCTCCGGCGGCGTGTGCGCCTCCGCCCGGGTGCGGCTGGCTTTTGCCAAGGCGTTCGACCGGAACGGCGCGGCGGGCTCCCTGCTGGAGGGACACGCCCTGGCGTCTGCGCTGCCCGTGTCCTCCTGCGCTCAGGAGTACGACGGCAATGCCTCCGCCGCGCTGGCCTATGACCCGGATCCCGCCGCCGCCCTGCTGGACGAGGCGGGCTATTCCCTCAACGAGGAGGACGGCCTCCGCTACGACGGCGAAGCGCCGCTGGCCGTCACCCTGCTGGTGAACAGCGACGGCGAGGGCAAACAGGCGGTGGCCGAGCTGGCGGCGTCCGGGCTGGAACAGCTGGGCGTCACCGTGACGGTGACCTCTTTGCCCTGGGCGGACTATCTGTCCGCTCTGTCCTCCGGGCGGTTCGACCTGTATGTGGGAGAGACTATCCTCCCCGGCGACTTTGACCCGTCCGCGCTGCTCACCGGGGATCTGAACTACGGCGGGTTTGAGGGCGGGGAGCTGTCCGGCCTGCTGTCCGCCTGGAAGTCCGCCCGCGGGGATGAGCGCCTCGCCGCCGCCTCCGCCCTGTGGGGCCGGTTCGTCCAGGACGTGCCTTTCGCCCCGATATGCTTCAAAAACAGCTCCCTGCTGATCCAGTGGGGCGTGGCGTCAAACCTGCAGCCCACCCGCGCCAACCCCTTCTATCACATGGAGGATTGGACAGTCTATTAAGCGCTCTGCAACCAAAAAACAGAACGGAGAATGGATATGAGCCAGGTATTTCGCTGCTATGTGGAAAAACGAAAGGGCTTCGACGTGGAGGCCCAGCGCCTGCTGAAGGAGCTGCGGGAGCAGCTGGGCGTCCGCACCCTGCTGAACCTCCGCCTGCTGAACCGCTACGACGTGGAGGGCATCAGCCGGGAGGTGTACGAGGCTGCCAAGACCACCGTGTTCTCCGAGCCACAGGTGGACGTGGTGTTCGACGAGGACTTCCCCATGCCGCTGATGGCGGGGGCCATCCTGGCCGTGGAGCCGCTGCCCGGTCAGTTCGACCAGCGGGCGGATTCCGCCGCCCAGTGCATCCAGCTGCTGGCGGGGGTGGAGAAGCCCCTGGTGGCCAACGCCCGGGTCTATCTGCTTCAGGGCGCGCTGGACGAGGAGCAGCTCAAAAAGATCAAGGGCTACCTGATCAACCCGGTGGAGTGCCGGGAAGCCTCCCTGGAGAAGCCGGAGACCCTGGCGGCAGACCACGCCGTCCCGGCGGACGTGGCCGTCATCACCGGGTTCACCGGCCTGGACGAGGGCGGCCTGGCCGCTCTGCTGGAGCAATACGGCCTCGCCATGGATCTGGCCGATCTGAAATTCCTCCAGGACTACTTCAAAAACGAGGAGAAGCGGGATCCCACCGTCACCGAGGTGCGGGTGGTGGACACCTATTGGTCTGACCACTGCCGCCACACCACCTTCTCCACCCATCTGGATGAGATACACATCGACGACCCGGAGGTCAAGGCCGCGTACGAGCGCTATCTGGCCGCCCGGGTGGAGGTCTACGGGGAGGAAAAGGCCGCCAAACGGCCCCAGACCCTCATGGACATCGCCACCCTGGGCACCAAGGTGCTGAAAAAGCGGGGTGAGCTGCCCGAGCTGGACGAGAGCGAGGAGATCAACGCCTGCTCCATCCACGTCCCCGCTGAGGTGAACGGGGAGACCCAGGACTGGCTGCTGATGTTCAAGAACGAGACCCACAACCACCCCACCGAGATCGAGCCCTTCGGCGGCGCGGCCACCTGCATCGGCGGCTGCATCCGGGATCCCCTGTCCGGGCGGGCTTACGTCCACCAGGCCATGCGGGTCACCGGCGGCGGCGACCCCACCGTGCCCATGAGCGCCACCATCGAGGGCAAGCTGCCTCAGCGCAAGCTGGCCCAGACTGCTGCGGCGGGCTATTCCTCCTACGGCAACCAGATCGGTCTTGCCACCGGTCACGTGGCGGAGGTCTATCACGAGGGTTACATCGCCAAGCGGCTGGAGTGCGGCGCGGTGGTGGCGGCGGCCCCCGCCGACCACGTCCGCCGTGAGTGCCCCGCCCCCGGCGACGTGGTCATCCTGCTGGGCGGCCGCACCGGCCGGGACGGCATCGGCGGCGCCACCGGCTCCTCAAAGAGCCACAATCAGAAGTCCCTCACCACCATGGCCTCCGAGGTGCAGAAGGGCAACGCCCCCGAGGAGCGCAAGCTCCAGCGGCTGTTCCGCAACGGCGAGGTCACCCGCCGCATCAAGCGGTGCAACGACTTCGGCGCCGGCGGCGTTTCCGTCGCCATCGGCGAGCTGGCCGACGGGCTGACCATCGACCTGGACGCGGTGCGCAAGAAGTATGAGGGCCTGGACGGCACCGAGCTTGCCATCTCCGAGAGCCAGGAGCGCATGGCGGTGGTGGTCGCCCCGGAGGATGAGGAATTCCTCATCGCCTCCGCCCGGGAGGAGAATCTGGAGGCCTACCGCGTCGCGGTGGTCACCGAGTCCCCCCGCATGGTGATGACCTGGCGGGGCCGGACGGTGGCCGACCTGTCCCGGGAATTCCTGAACACCAACGGCGCGGTGAAGCACGCCGCCGTCTCCGTGGCGAAGGCCGACCGGGCCGCCCTGGGCCAGCCCCGGTTCCACAGCCTGCGGGAGATGGCGGCCAGCCTGAAGACCGCCTCCCGCCGGGGCCTGGTGGAGCGGTTCGACGGCTCCATCGGCGCGGGCTCCGTTCTGATGCCCTTCGGCGGCGCGGCCCAGACCACCCCCGCCCAGGCCATGGCGGCGCTGCTGCCCACCATGCCGGGGGAGGAGACGGAGCAGGCCAGCGTGATGGCCTACGGCCTGGACCCGGACCGGATGACGGCGGACCCCTACGCCGGGGCCATGGACAGCGTGGTCACCTCCCTGACCAAGATCGTGGCCGTCGGCGCGGACTACAAGGACGCATACCTCACCCTCCAGGAGTTCTTTGAGAAGCTGCGGGACGACCCGGCCCGCTGGGGCAAGCCCTTCGCCGCCCTGCTGGGGGCCCTGGAGGCCCAGCTGGACTACGGCTGCGCCGCCATCGGCGGCAAGGACTCCATGTCCGGATCCTTCCTGGATCGGGACGTGCCCCCCACCCTGATCTCCTTCGCCATTGCCCCCGTCAAGGCCGGGGCAGTCATCTCCCCGGAGTTCAAGGAGGCGGGCCATCCGGTGTACCTGTTCGCGGGCAATCCCGTTGCGGAGAGCCGGAAAGCCGCCTGGGATACCTTCCACGCCCTGTGCCGGGCCGGCAAGGTGAAGGCCGCGTGGGCGGTGGAGAACGGCGTGGCCGAGGCCGTTATGAAGATGTCCTTCGGCAACCGCGTGGGCTTTGCCATGGACGAGAACGCAGAGCTTGATTGGTATGCCTCCTGGCCCCATGCCATCGTGGCGGAGCTGTCGGAAGAAGTGGACTGCGGCTGCGCCATGAAAATCGGCATGACCAATGCCGAGCCGGTCATCACCATCGGAAATGATTCCGCCCCCATTGACGAGCTGCTTGCCCTCAACGAGGGTATTTTGGAGGACGTGTACCCCACCAGGGCCGGCTCCACCGAGACGGTGGAAGCCATCTCCTGGGATAAGCGCTCCCCGGCGGTGTTCTCCGGGAAGATCGCCCGGCCCCGGGTGGTCATCCCCGTGTTCCCCGGCACCAACTGCGAGTACGACTCCGTCCGGGCCTGCCTGCGGGCCGGCATGGACGCGGAGACGGTGGTCATCCGCAACCTGACCCCCGACGCGCTGAGATCCTCCGCCGTCGAACTGGAGGCCGCCATCAAGGGGGCCCAGATCGTGTTCCTGCCCGGCGGCTTCTCCGGCGGCGACGAGCCCGACGGCTCCGCCAAGTTCATCGTGTCCTTCCTCCGCAACCCCCGGCTCACCGACGCCGTCCACGACCTGTTGAAGCACCGGGACGGCCTGATGCTGGGCATCTGCAACGGCTTCCAGGCCCTGGTGAAGCTGGGCCTCGTCCCTTACGGCGAGATCCGGCCCGCCGCCGAGAACGGCCCCACCCTGACCTACAACCTCATTGGCCGGCACCAGAGCCGGTATGTCACCACCCGCGTGGCGTCGGTGCAGTCCCCCTGGATGCTGAAATCCAACGTGGGCGACCTCCACGCCATCCCCATTTCCCACGGCGAGGGCCGCTTTGTGGCCCCCCAGAGCGTCATCGACCAGCTCATCGCCAACGGCCAGGTGGCCACCCAATATGTAGACCTGAACGGCGTGCCCTCCATGGACATCGCCGCCAACCCCAACGGCTCCGTTATGGCCATCGAGGGCGTCTTCTCCCCCGATGGCCGGGTGTTCGGCAAGATGGGCCACACCGAGCGGGCGGGCGAGTTCATCGCCAGGAATGTCCCCGGCAACAAGCTCCAGCCCATCTTCGAGAGCGGCGCGCTGTACTTCAAATAAAACAGAGTTCCCCCGCCGCAGGGCGGGGGAACTGCCGCAGGGGAGGAACGGATATGTCTCTTGAGGGCATGAGATTCTGCCTGTTCGCGTCCATCAGCGATTGGCGGCGGGATCGGAAGATCCCCCTGCCCGCCGGCGTGACCCAGCACCGCAATCTGGCCTATCGGGACGGCCGGCGGCTGGACGTCTACCACCCGGAGGGGGCGGAGGGGCCGCTGCCCACCATCGTCAGCATCCACGGCGGCGGCTACGTCTACGGCAGCAAGGAGATCTACCGCCGGTACGGCATGGATCTGGCCCGGCGGGGCTTCGTCTTTGTCAACTTCAACTACCGCCTGGCGCCGAAATGGAAGTTCCCCACGCCCCTGGAGGACGCCAACTCCGTGCTGGAGTGGGTGTGCCGGCACAGGGGGGAGTACTGCCTGGATCCCGACCGGATCATTCTGGTGGGGGACTCCGCCGGGGCTCAGCTGGCCAGCCAGTACGCCGCCATCGCCTGCAGCCGGGAGTATGCGGCCCTGTTCCCCTTCACGGTGCCGCCGATCCACATCCGGGCGCTGGGGCTCAACTGCGGCATGTACGACATGGCGCAGCGGGAGCGGAAGGGCATCTTCGCGGACTATCTGCCCGCGGACGTGAGCTCGGACGACCCCAGGCTCAAGGTGCTGGACGCCATCTGCGCCAACTACCCGCCCACTTATCTGGCCACCGCCTGCCATGACTTCCTGCGGCAGGCGGCGCAGCCCATGTATGACCTCCTGGCGGCCAGGGGCGTTCCGGCGGCGGTAAAGTGCTACGGCGCCGAGAACAGACCGGAGGTGGCCCACGTGTTCCACGTGAACATCGCCCTGCCGGAGGCCGCGGCCTGCAACGACGACGAGTGCGCCTTCTTCCGGCGGTATCTGCCATGAGATCGGGAAACGGCAAAATGAAAGGGGCTCCGGCACGCCGGAGCCCCTTTTGCTGTCTGTTTACTTTTTTTCGGCCTTTTTCCTCCGCTCGATGGCGGTAGAAAAGCCGCCCTTGCCGAAGGAGAAGATGCGGTTCACACGGCTGATGGTGGCGGAGCTGGCGCCGGTCTTCTCCAGAATGTCGGTGTAGACCAGCCCCTGATCCAGCAGCAGCGCCACATCGAACCGCTGCTCCATGGCCCGGAGTTCGCCCACGGTGCACAGGTCGTCGAAAAACGCCTGACACTCCTCCATATTTTTCAGCTGCAAAATGCTCTCGTACAGCGCCGGACTGCGCTCTTTGTTTCCGGATCTGGGCATGGTCGATCCCTCCCGAGATATGTAAAATATCGGTTTCGCGTATCCTTATTTTAACATAGAAAACCAATAAAGTAAACCCCGTTTTTTCCTTCTCATTCTCCGCAAAATATGGTATACTGTTCTTATCATTTAGAAAGGGGGAGGTTCCATGGGACGCAGCGCGGCCGTCATCCGGCCGGACATCGCGCCGGGGCGCAGGGTGCTGGCCGTCAGCGATATCCACGGCAATCTGCCCTTTTTGAAAGGGCTGCTGGACAAAGCCCGCTTCTCCAGGGACGACGTGCTGATCCTCATCGGCGACATTCTGGAGAAGGGGACGGACAGCCTCGCCACCCTGCGCTATGTGATGGAGCTGTGCCGTGACTACACCGTCTACCCCCTGAGCGGCAACTGCGACCACATCGACCGCGTCTTTCTGGAGGGCGGCCCCGGCGTGGACGCCGACCTGCTCCCCGTGTTTCGGTTCTGGGGGGAGCGGGCGCTCATCAATCAGCTGGGGGCGGAGATAGGGATCCCCCCGGCGGAGACCGAGGCCGATCTGGCCGCCCTCCGCGCCGCCATTCGGGAGCGCTGTCCGGCGGAGACCGCTTTTCTGAGGAACCTGCCCCACATCCTGGAGGCGGGGAACTATATCTTCGTCCACGGCGGCGTGCCCCGGGAGGACGGTCTGGAGGGGCTGGACGCCTACGCCTGCATGAAAAACGACGACTTTATGGGGCAGGGGCTGTCCTTCCGCAAATGGGTGGTGGTGGGCCACTGGCCGGTGACCCTGTACCACCTGGACATCCCCAGCGCCAAGCCCATCATCGACCGGGCGCGGCACATCGTTTCCATCGACGGCGGCTGTGTGCTGAAGGTGGACGGCCAGCTGAACGCCCTCATCATCCCGGACATCAACGGGGACGAGATGGACGACGTCGCTTACGACGGGCTGCCCGAGGTGGTGGCGGAGGACGACCAGGCACCGTCGGAAAATCCCATCAACATCCGCTGGAGCGACAGCGCGGTGGAAGTCCTCCGGGAGGAGGGGGACTGCGCCTGGTGCCGGCACATCAGCTCCGGCCGGGAGTTGTGGATCCTGAAAGAATACCTCTATCCCCGCCGCAATGACGGATATATCCACTGCGAGGACTCCACCGACTACCGGCTGCCCGTATCAAAAGGCGACCGGCTGACGCTGGTGCGAAAGAGCAGCCGGGGCTGCCTGGTGAAAAAAGACGGCGTATCCGGCTGGTACCTGGGGCGGTTCCACCCGGCGGACGGAGCGGGCCGGTAGACACATAACGAATTTGACCAATAATTTTTTCGTCAAGTTTTTTTCCAGGAAAAACGACAAAATTCCCCCTTTTGGGGGAGGACGCCTCCCCCGGAAGGCCCGGATTTCAACAACTTCCACCGAAACTTCCACAACCTTTCTGAAAAAACGCGGTGGACATAATATCTGTCAAGGGAAAATTTACCGTTGATTCCCACAAAAATGAAGAAGCCGCCGTGAGGCCCTGTTTGCCTTGTATCCCGCAGGGTTTTGTGGTATGATCTGAGTCCGATCACGACATATGGAGGGAACCCCATTGGAGCGAACCACCCCCGTCATCCCCGCCGAGGACGTCCGGCGGCAAAGAGAATACTGTGAGGAGCTGCGGGAGCGCAACGCCGCGCTCCCCGTCCAGCCGCTGGCCTGGGTGGACACCTACGGCTGCCAGCAGAACGAGGCCGACTCGGAGCTGATCCGGGGCATGCTGACCGACATGGGCTACGCCATCACCGACAGCGAGGCGGGGGCGGACGTGATCGTCATCAACACCTGCGCGGTGCGGGAGCATGCGGAGCAGCGGGTGTTCGGCAACGTGGGCGCCCTGGTCCACGGCAAGCGGAAGAACCCCCGCCAGATCATCTGCGTGTGCGGCTGCATGGCCCAGGAGGAGCACGTGGCGGAGCGCATCCGCCAGTCCTACCGGCACGTGGATCTGGTGTTCGGCCCGCAATCGCTGTGGAAGTTCCCCGAGCTGCTGCGCCGGGTGTATCTCCGCCATATCCGGGTGTTTGACCGGGATCAGTC
>CANQZJ010000056.1 GCA_947628315.1 uncultured Oscillospiraceae bacterium | reverse complement strand
TAGCTGTACACCGTCAGCTGCGCCGGTGTGAGGTGGTAACTGAAGACCGCGTTGCTCATCTTGTAGTAGCGTTCTCCTAAAATCATTTGTGTGACATCATTCCTTTCCCTCTTGACATTCTTCCGTTCATGTTGTAGACTTATCGAACAGAGCCTCCTTACATCTGTCTCAAGACTGATGATAACAGATTCTGTTATCTCTGTCAAGACCTACTGTAAAAATTTTTTGCGCTGTGTCTATTTACCCGGAGGGATCACCATGACGGACGTCGGCAGCACCTTTATGACCTACATCAAGAACGGACGGGAGTATTTCGTCTATGAAGAGCACGGCAGAGAGATCAAAAAAGACTTCCCGTTTCCGGAAAGTCTTTTGACCCTGATGTATCTGGATATCTGGTCGCTGGAGCCACACTTCCGAACCATCGACCGCGCTTTGATGAAACTGTACTCCGAGAAGGACGGACGGTATGACGAGATTGTTTGGCGGACATTGGAGCTGCTGGCAGGGAAGCACATCTACTTTGAGTTTCTGAAACAGGATTGGGAGCAGCGTCTTGACCGGGCCAGGGCTGCCGGCTATCAAAAGTGCATGGATCTGCTGCCCCACAAGGCCATCTCCCATATCCCCAGCAACATCGATACCATCCAGAAGCAGCTCAAGCTGTTGTTTGCTGAGGTGCTGGACGTGGACGTGAAGGACAAACGCTCCGTGCCGGAGAAGATGGTATCTTACTATGACTACTATGGCAAGCGGCCATTGGATGTTTATCAATTTCAACCGCTGACGCTGAACCTTGAGGTGGTGGATGTAACCACCTTTGCGGAAGTTCTCCGTCCCACTACCATCTATGACCTGATCGACTACGCGGTGCGGGAGTGCGTGAGGCGGGAGCTGAGGATGCGGGTGTGCAAACACTGCGGACGGTACTTTGCCATCTCCAAGCGGCTCACTGCGGAGTACTGTGACCTGCCCATCGACGACAAGGGCCGCACCTGCAAGGATGTGGCAGCGGGCATCCAGTGGACACGGCGCAGCCAGGAGGATGAGGTGTTCACCGCGTACCGCCGGGAATACAAGAAGCGGTTTAGCTGGATCAGGGCCGGGAAGATCGATAAGGACTCCTTCTACGCCTGGGGCGAGAAGGCCAGAGAGAAGAAGGAGGAGTGCGAGGCTGGGACGATCTCGCAAGCGGAATTCGAGCGGTGGCTGAAGGAGTCGTAGGTGATCCACCAGTAACGGAACAGGCCGCAGTGTCACGCTTTGGGGTTTCGCGGTCCTTGATTTTCTAAGGCTCAAAACCACGAAACGAGAGGGGCCTGTGTATTTACCTTACCGCCCTGAAAAACGGACTTACAAGCGTGACACGGGTTTCCTGCTGTCTACGCATTTAGGGGCTTCGCAGCCCTTGAAAACGGGGACTTCACAGGGCCCGTCAGAGGGGAGCCTGTGTACCCGCCTTACCACCCCTCGAAAACGGTTTCTATATGCGTAGAAAATCCTTTTTCTAAAAGGCAGGGCCGCTCCATTTGCGGATGGAGCGACCCCAATGCGTTGAGCGGTCAGATCACATAGACCCGGTACTCGGTGTGGGTGTAGACCCCGTCTATATAGGTGTCCCACGTCTCCACCGAGTAGGCTCCCGGCGGGCAGGAGTTGAACAGCTTGGTCAGTTCGCTGTCCCGCCACGGCCAGAAGGACCAGGCCCCGGCACTGTCCGGGATGCTGAGGCTGATGCGGACGTAGGGTGTGCCCTTGGAGCCGTAGCGCAGTTTGCCCCCGCTGCTCGTTTCAGGATTTGTGCCAGCCAGATTCATCAGTGTGTACTGCATCCTGCGGGTCTCGTAGAGGTTGCGGACGTAGAGGTAGTCACCGTTGGCCTTCTGGTAGTGCCTTGCCTCCGGCGCGGGCAGTTCCACCGCAGGGAAGCTGCTCCAGTCACAGGTGGGCGTGGGCAGAGGAGGCAACGGGCCGTTGGAGAAGGCGTTATTGTCCCAGCGGCTGACGTCGGTGACGGTGTATAGGGTACCGTCATTGCAGGGGATCACGTCGCCCACCTTGGGGATGTACTGGCTGCCGTCAGTCGGCAGGGCCACTGTGCTGCTGGGCCTCGGCTTCTCCGGCGCCACGCCGGTGTAGGGCTTGTCCGTCTCGATCTGGACGGTGCCGTCCCAGTATACGTTGAAGTCCACCTTGGCCCCGATGTCCCGGAGTCTCACATAGTTCTCATCGTTGATCACGTAGGCGGTGAGTTCTGTCCGCTGGCCGTCGATGTAGACGGCGCAGTTGCTTCGGGTAGCGGTGAGCCGTGCGGCGGCTGCCTGGGCTCCGCTGGTGAGCGTCACCCCGGCCAGAATGCCGGCGAGCATGAGTGTGGTATTTTGCAGTTTTGATTTCATGATCTGGCCTCCGTTTCGGTAGATTTGGCGATTTTGCAAACCAAACAATACCGAAGGTAAGGCCACAAGTCTATCAGAAATGTGTTGGCAAAAGGGAGAAAAAGCAAGGGGTGAATGCAGCAGATTATCGAATGCGTTTCTTATGTTTTACACAGGAGGCTTTTGTCCTCTGGGCTGCTTCATACATTGATTTCACAAGATATAGTCTCGCAAATTCCGTAAAAATTCCGACTATTTTCTTATTTTTTTCCGAGCACAGGATAGAGGATATGTTAAAATCATTATGAAACCCCACCTATTTGAAGGTGGCTAAAAGTAAAAATAATTTTTTTACATAATGCCGCCCTAAGTTTTCCATTTTTAAGAGCAATACGAAGTGGACTCAAAACATTTTTACAGAGGTGATTTTATGAAATCCTTTATAACGTATAAGATTTATGGAATGAAGGGAAGTATTATTTCCGGCGATATACACTCGTTTTCTGTAACAGACAATCTCGTGGAAGATATCGAAATATCACAAACTAATGACACAATATGCGGCATAAAGTTTACGCTTAAAGACAATGTTGCCGTTGATGAGGATGTAATTGCACAAGTGGATAAGAAAGCGCAGGTTTTCTTGGTTAACATGTATGGATCGCTTCATCCCTATATTCGTGGGTTTCGGATGAAATTGGATCAGGTTTACGACTCGAAGCGAGAGCAGAAAAATCTGATTGAATTATCTGATTCAGTTTGTTTTACAGAAGATATTATGATAATTCGGAGTTATGGGGTTGATACTTTCAAAAGCTTTTTTGACAAAAGAAGTTTAGCTCCGAATATTGAGAATTTCTACATGCTTTTATTTAATGTCATGCAAATCGATAATATTGTGGTACGCTATTTAATGCAGTATGAGTTGTTACTTTCTTTGGTTGCAGATCACCACAAACAAGCTGAGGTTTCAGCGTTTATAAGGAATAAGTACAACCCGGCGAAGGTATTTGGCAAGATAGAGTTTAGACCTACAAGGAAAAACAGGAAGGCATACTTAGAGGATGATATCACGTTTCACCGCAATCTTTTAGGGCACAACGACGGGTCTAATAAGGTCACCGATAAAGAGATTAGTGAGTTAAGTAACGCTTTGGCGGATGTTCTTCTCTTTGCATTAAATGGCAAAAATGAGGCCGCTACATAGGGTAGCGGCCTCATTTCGAAATTGTGATAATCGAGATTGGTCACAGAAGACTGACTTTTCCCTTCAAAACATCCCTATTCCACAAAATAACTCCGGTAGCCTTAGCTGTGTCAATTGCCGCTTTGGTGAAATAGTTGTTTGTAATTACCATTGCCTTATCGAGCGAATAATAACTCTTTCCAGAGAATGCTTCTTGAACAGCAGAAAGGCCAACTGTAGAACTATAACATTTGCATTGGATACCAATGCTTTTTCCTTTACGTCGCGCAATAACATCAATACCCTTGTCATTAGTCGCTTGCGTATATTCTACCTCATATCCGTCTTCCGCAAATAAAGAGCCTACAAAGCGTTCAAACTCAACGCCGCTGAACTTATCGATATCCTCAATCGTTAAGGGTCGTCGTTCAGTTGTCTCTTGTTCCTGAGACTCATTTTGAACAGGGGACTCATTCGTGCGTGGGTCCAAAGGCCCGGTTTCCTGAGACAGCATTTTGGCTTTAAAATGTTCTAACTCCTGACGTTTTTGAGCGACAACAACTTCCCTTTCAACAAATGCGTAAGTATCAGCTAAACTGGAATCGTCATTATGATTGTAACAAATCCAACAGGACAACTGGAATAGGCCCTCATAATCCGAAATCGAAAGCCCCGTGCTGACATAGGCCTTCACGGCATCTTCTTTTGATTCAATTTTCTCGTATTTTGGGAAGCGATTCTCCCAATGTCTTGCTAAAACTGTTGTAGCAGTATTTCCTTAAACCCATCAGGGAACATCACCCATCGATCGGCGCATAGCGTGTGAATACTCACCCCCAATACAACGGAACCAGCAACCGAAGTTAACATTTTAACCGAACTTCGGCTGGAGAAGTAGTCAATATGAGCGGAAACTATGTTGTTTGCCGCTGATTTAATATAGAAAAGATCGTCTTCGCTTTGAGAGAACTGCAGAAATAATCTGTCAGCTTCTTGATACGCTTTTAAATCATTTTGAAGCGTATCAATAAGTGCCGACTTATTTTTAACTTCATTCTGTGAAGGCGACTTGCTATATTTCTCTAGTTCTTGTTGCGACGGGACCAATTCCTGGGTTAAGTTGTTGAGTTCCAATTCGATACGTCTTATGGCCAGCAAGAATGGATCAATCTTTACAGGGGACAAAGTATCATTAGTCATGCCATCATCTCCACAGCACATAAAAAATAGTTTGGAATAATTATACTACAGTGCGTGATTTTGTGCAAGCATTGACCCCGGGCCACAATTGTTTGAGTCTGGCCCTTCCTAGTTGTAATTTTTACCTGTTTGTGGTATGGTTGTACTATGGTTTTGAAAGAATTGACCAGAACTCATGTGGACAGAATGGTGAAAACACTTGTTACTTGGGATTGCAGGTGGCAAGCGAAAAACAGTGTGTTTACAGAAATATTTTTGGAGATAAGCTAATGGATTCATTCAATAGAAAAAGAAGCTATCGCAATCAGGCGATTAAAACATTCTTTCTTCAAGAAGAATCTAGCGAAGCAGATTATATAAAAGCATTTAATGTCTTGACCCAATGTTTTGCTGACACCTTGCCGCAGCTAAAGCTTTATAAATACCGGTCAAATCTAAATTGGAAATATACCATGCCTATACTTGACAAGAATATGGTATATTTGTGCCCATTGGATAAGCAGAACGACCTGTTTGAATTTGCATTTAATGATGATTTTGGGGAAATTGTCAAGAGAACACCTATATTGAAGGAGGGGAAGGCGTATACATTACTGAACGGAGCCTTGGCATCCCAAAGTAGATGGGGAGAGCAGTGTGAAAAAATGTCTTCATATAAAGCAAAAATGTCAATTACTTGTTTTTGCGAAGAGAAAGATAATGTATTACTGTGGACGCATTATGCCAATAATAGCAAAGGAATTTGCATTGAATATTCTGGACTAGACCTGCTGGAGCGTTTTCAGTGTTCGCTGCTACCCATTGTATATCAGAGAACCCCACCCGGATTACCAGATAGCGAGGAGATTGATACATGGTCACCATATAAAATTGCCTTTGAGCGTGTTTCTACGAAGTCAGATATATGGAGTTATGAACGAGAGTGGAGGATAATAAGATGCTGTGAGAGCGATGCCAATAATCATTATATAGAGTTCCCAACGCCAACTGCGGTCTATCTTGGGGCAAAGGTGTCAAAAGTATTAGCGGAAAGGGTATTTGAGACTTGTGTTGCAAAAAGCATACCATTACATATTATGGTGCCAGATAGATATTCTTTTTCGTTGAGAGATAATTTGATATATTCTCCTAAAAGGGACGGGACGGCAATTGAAAAACAGAACTGATTTTTCTATGCGGGGCACAGAACTTTTGGTGTGCTTGAGTGCAATAGCATCAGAAAAGCATCAATCGCAGAGAGACACAGTAGATAAAACCCCGCAACCGCCCGAACCGAGCGGGAATCCCCCCGCCCCAGGGATTTTCCAACAGCCACTCCAAAACCGAGTGCCGAGGGTTCGAATCCTTCTGCCCCTGCCAATGAAAGCGCCGAAGTTGCATAACTTCGGCGCTTTTTCGGTACTTTTTCGGCGGGATGCTTTCCGGCAGACCGAGTCCGATGCCCGAATGACGTCCAAATCGTGCTGTCTGGCGTCAACGATCCCGCCCCGTTCCGTTGGGTACAGCACCAAAATAGCATCAAAGTTTCGCTCCCCAGGCCGACGGCCGTGCCAGCTTGGGGAGCTTCTTCTTTGATTATGTGTCCCAATTTTTGAGCTGCTGTGAGGGCCTATTGTTTTATGTAGGGTAATTTTTGCAGGCTCACAGCTCGAACCCCGCCGTGATCCCGGCCAGTCTTGCGGTGTCTTTCCTGACGTAATAGAGTTCCGTGATCTCGGAGGTGGAATGGCCCAGGAGGTCGGCTACTTGGCGGGGCGAGAGGGCTTTGATGGAACCGTCCGGCTGTTTGACCCCGTTGACCAGGTTGGTGGCGAAGGTGTGGCGTAGGGAGTGTAGTCCTTTCTGCTCTATCCCGGCAGCATCCAGGATGCGATAGTACCGTTTGCGGAAGTTCACAGGCTTGGTGTAGTTCCCTTTCTCGTCGGCAATCAGTGGGCTGTTCTCTCCGAAGTATCGCTCCGCCCGCAGGTCCAGGATGGTGTCGACCGCCGCTTGGTTCAGCGGCACATCCCGCTTGCTGGAGGCGGTTTTCAGTTTGCCTATCTTCATCTCCATGCCGCCGGCGGCATCTGTTCCGTTGCGTTTGGCGATCTCCTTCACGCCTCGCTGTAGATGGATAACTTTCCGCTCCAGATCTATGTCGCTATTCAGCAGTCCCAGCACCTCGCAGGTGCGGAGGCCGGTGTTTAGCATGAGGATATAGGCGGCGGACTGTTGGTAGATGCGTTTGCCGTTGCTCCACTTCCGCACACTTTCAGCCTTGAACCTTTCGATTTCAGAGGGTGAGAAGATTGTGACTGTTTCGGAGGTAGGCAGGTTTTCCTTCCCCTGGGCGGCCAGGAAGTTGGCCCGCTTGATCATGGGCGCTGCCGGCATGGGGTTCTTGCTGACGAGTTCCTGCTGGGTGAGGTATCGGAAGTAGTCGGTCAGGAGGTTATGGACTTTTTTCACGGTGGTGTAGGCGAAGCCCGCGGCCATCCAGTGGTTAAGGGTTGCTTTCGCATCCGCCGAGGTGACGTCGCCCACTACCTTGTCCCCCAGTAGCGGGTAGACCAGATGCTCCGCCGTCCACTCCAGCCGGTCGTAGGTGGTGCGCTCCACCGACGGGAATTTGAACACTCTAAGCCAGTTGGACAGGCTCTCTCGGAGGAGCTGCTTGGACTCGTCGGAAGCGGCGATCTGGTGTTTGAAGTCCGCGATGTACTCGGTGATCTTGGCTTTGACCTCCGGCTTGGAGGTGCCGCAGAAGGATTTTCGCTTGCGCTCCCCCTGCTCGTCCAGATACCAGACCACACCATTCCAGCGGCCGTCGGTGCGCTTGAACACGTTGCCGTTGGTCAGGAGTTTCTTTTGCACTGTGGGTCGCCTCCTTTTTGTCTTGCCCGTTCCTCGTTCTCATCATCGAAGGAGTAGGGCGGCAGTTCGCTCAGTTCCTGCTCGATCCCTCTGGCCAGCCGGATGCCGGCGATGAAGCTGTCCAGCGAGGTCTGGTCCCGCAGATCGTCCTCCAGATCCAACAGATGGAGCAGCAGGACTCTTTGGCTCTTGCCCAGCTGTCCCCGCAGGCGGGCGAGGATCCTGTCTCGCTCACGCTGTATCTTTGCTGATTCGGGTGACGCTGCGGTGAACCGTTCGTGCAGGGCTCTCAGGTATTCGGGCATGGTGGTCGCCTCCTTTTCCAGCGACACACAATACCACCCCCGGCCGGGAATAGCCAGGGGCGACGGGCACAATTATCAAACTGTTATCATTTATTTGTGGATGACCGATGTGCCATTTTTTCATTGACTGGAGGCTACGGTGTCACGCTTTAGGGTCCCGCAGCCCTTGATCCTCTAAGGCCCGAAACCGCAAAACGGGAGGGGCCTGTGTATTTACCTTACCTCTCTGAAAAACGGACTTACAAGCGTGACATGGGTTCCCCGCTTTCTACGCATTTTGGGGCTTCACAGCCCTTGATCCTCTAAGACTCAAAACCGCGAAACGGGAGGGGTCTGTGTACCTGCTCTTGAAAGCGGTTTCTATATGCGTAGAAAATCCTTTTTTCAAAAGGCAGGGCCGCTCCATTGATGGAGCGGCCCCCGATTTCTTGCGAGGTCAGGTCACATAGACCCGGTACTCCGTGTGATTATACACGCCATCCTTGTAGAGATCCCATGCCTCCACACTGTACGTCCCCGGCGGGCAGGAGTTGAACAGCTTGCTCAGTTCGCTGTCCCGCCACGGCCAGAAGGACCAGGCACCGGCGTTGTCCGGGATGGTCAGGCTGATGCGGACATAGGGAGTGCCTTTGGAGCCGTAGCGCAGTTTGCCCCCGCTGCTGGTTTCAGGGTTTGTCCCTGCCAGATTCATCAGCGTGTACTGCATCCTGCGAGTCTCATAGAGATTGCGGACGTAGAGGTAATCCCCATTGGATCTGTTGAAGTGCCGCGCCTCCGGCGTGGGCAGTTCCGCTGTGGGGAAGCTGTTCCAGTCGCAGGTCGGCGTGGGCAGAGGTGGCAGCGGTCCATCGGAGAACATGTTGGCGTCCCAGCGACTCACATCCTTGACGGTGTATGTAGTTCCATCATCGCAGGGGATCACGTCGCCTACCTTGGGGATGTACTGGCTGCCGTCTGTCGGCAGGGACACTGTGCCGTTGGGCTTGGATTCCTCTGGCGCCACGCCGGTGTAGGGCTTGTCCGTCTCGATCTGAACCGTGCCGTCCCAGTAGACGTTGAACCCAACCTTGGCCCCGATGTCCCGGAGCCGGACATAGTTCTCATCATTGATTACGTAGGCGGTGAGTTCCACCCGCTGGCCGTCGATATAGACGGCGCAGTTGCTTCGGGTAGCGGTGAGCCGTGCGGCGGCTGCCTGGGCTCCGCTGGTGAGCGTTACCCCGGCGAGGATGCCGGCCAGTACGAGCAGCAGATTCCTGATACAGTTTTTCATAAGAGTGGCCTCCTTCGGTATTATTTTGGCGCTTTCGCAACGCAAACACTACCAGCAATCAGAGAGAATAGCCAGCGCTTTTCAGCGGAGTTATCACTTTATTAACAGTTGGAATTCTCATGCCGCCGGAGCCTTTTACCACATCATCGTCATCCCGAATCCATGTTGCTGCTCGTATTCCTCGTCATCATCCACCATGTACTGGGCGTGTTCCAGCTTGTGGCCCATGGCCAGCAGCTTCTCTATTTCCGCGTCGCTGTGGTGGATCGTCTCCAGATGGAACCGATTATTGTCCCCGATGGACAGCGCGTCCAGGATGGAGCAGATCCCGGAGACGGCGTCGTCCAGCGAGACCTCCGGGTCATAATATCGACGGTCCTCCAGATAATCACACCCGCCCATCTCGAAGTAGTGTTCCATGTTTTCGCGGAGCAGAGTATCATCGAAGAGTTTGTTGTCCCGGCAGCGGAAATTTTCCGGCGTGGTGTAGGTGATGTATTTTTGATTGGGCTCCCACTTCACCCCGTAGCCCCAGGCGTTCATCGTCTCGATGAATTCCTCCGGCGTCCGGGTCTGCTTCATCGCCTCGCGGATCACGAAGCGGAGGTCCTTTTTCCACTTCGGGATGCGCTTGCGGTCCGCTTTCGTCTCGGTGACGGAGAGACCGTACTCCATGCAGAGCTGGTTGGAGTACTCCTTGACCATTTGCATCTCCCTGGCGCTCTGGTGATACTTTTTCCCGTTTTCAAAATTTACTGAGTTCAGGATGATGTGGTTGTGGATGTGGGCGGTGTTCATGTGCGTCGCCACCAGGCACTGATAGCCCTTGAAGTACTCCGCCAGCTTCACGCCGATTTCATGGGCGGTCTCGAAGTCCAGAGGATCGTCGGGAGAGAAGGACTGGACGATGTGGTAGTAGGCGCGGCCGTCGGTCTTATCGAAGAGTTTTTTCACCGCCTCGAACTCGTCGAGGGCCGTCTCGGCTACGCAGTTCACGCCGGAGATGAGACTGTCCACCGTCTTCTCCCGGTTGGTGACGTAGTCCAGGATACCCTTCAGGCCCCGCGAGACAGCAATGAATTTAACGCTTGCCATGTCAGTTTGTACACCTCCAGGAAGGGTTTGAGATCCACGAAGGAGATCCGGCCCTGCCGGGCCAGCACCACCAACTGATTGAGGTTGTTCCCCTGACGACGCAGCTCGGTGGTGAGTTCACGGAGCGGCGCCGTCTCGATGACGGTCTGACCCAGGGCGGCCTTGCGGACGAACTCGCTGGTGGTCTTCCCCGCTCTCTTGGCCCGTCGTTCGATCTGTTCCTTCTCCCAGGGAGCCACCCGGAGGTGGATGTATTCTGATTTGGGCATTGGTCTTCTCCTTTCTACCGGCTTGGAAGGGGTGCGGGCTTGCCCGCTTCTGCGTCGGGGCGCGGCGGCGGGCAAGGCCCGCCAGCCGTGACACGAACGCGAAACTTGTCATTCCCGAAACGGGAATTTTTTGCCCTGGTCGTCCCCCTCTGCCCTGCCCTGAAACTGCCCCTGAAACCGGGGGGCACATTTTTGCGAAATCTGTGGGATGGGCACAGATGCCACCCCACCGGCAGGCGGGCCTCAAATCGCCTCACGGGGGCAAACAGGGGGTGAAGCGGATGGGGGCCGGCCTTGCGCCTTTTTATCAGCAGAGGGCGGATCACGCGGGGAGCAGATCGGCGGCGGAGTCTTTTCCTTGTTCCCATGAGTATTGTTCGTCCGCAGCTTTTGGAGGGGGGCCCTCCACCTGATGGAGGGGTGGCAGGTCCAGCACGAGGTATCGATTGCTGGTCTGGCGGTTGCCGCTCTCGCTGTGCCGGTGTTCGATCTCGATGAATCCCCGCCGCTCCAACTCTTGGAGCGCGCTCCGCGCTGTGTTCTCAGAACAGCCGCAGCATTTTGCGGGGGTCCCCGCAAAGCTGTCCTGTGCTTTGTGGGGAAAGGAGGAGCAAGGGAGCGAACGCAGTTTTCACCGAGAGGTGGAAACGGAGTTGAGCGGACTTTGCGACGACGCCGGCCAGCAGTATTTCTTTTGACCTGCCGCACACACGATGTAGCTGTACACCGTCAGCTGCGCCGGGGTGAGTTGGTAGCTGAAGACCGCGTTGCTCATTTTGTAGTACCGTTCTCCCAGGATCATTGGTGGGCGCTCATCTCCAACGACACGGAGCACTACTATCGTGTGGCGCGCGGTTTGGAAGACTCTGTTGTCAGAACTGGGAGCGATACCTTTCCCTCCGCGCTGATCTCCTTTTTGGATCTGGACGTCAACACGTTCGCGCCGGTGTTTCAGAAGATCACCGATCTGCTTTGGTCACTGACGCTGACGAAGGAGACTCGCTTTGCGGACGAGGCGAAGGATCTGCTGCTCTCTCTGGTCCCCGTTCACATCTACTTCGAGTTCCTATGTCTGGACTGGAGCTGGCGGATCGACCGCACGGTGATGCTTGACGACTATTCGGAAAATGTTTTGGATCGGCATGGGCTGATCCACATGGCGGAGGAGTTAGCGTCCATGCAGAGACAGGTGAGCGATTTATTCGCCGCTGTGCTGGACGCTGACAGTGAGGACTGGCAGGTGGAAGAAAAACTGACGGCCTATTACAAGGCTGCCAGTGAGGAACCGGGACGGATGTTTGAGTTCCGGCCCCAGCCGATGAGCTATGAGTTGATGAACGACGAGGTGTTCACCGAGGTGCTGTGCCCGCAGACGATTCATGACCTTGTTGACTACCATCTGCGTGAGTGCCTGAAGCGCCAGGTGAGGATGCGCCGGTGCAAGAACTGTGGGCAGTGGTTTGCGCTGACCGGGCACCTGGGAGTGGAGTACTGTGACCGGCCAATTGACGACAGAGGGCACACCTGCCGGAGTTTGGGCGCGGCTATCCAGTGGACGATCCGGAAGAAGGAAGACGTGGTGTTTGCGGACTTCCGCAGGGAGTACAAGAAACGCTTTGGCTGGATCAGGAAGGGGAAGATCACGAAGATGGAGTTCTACAAATGGAGCGCCGCCGCTCAGAAGAAACGGAAGGAATGCGAGGCGGGAAAGATCTCCGCGGAGGAGTTCGGGAAGTGGCTGGCGGAGTCGTGAGATAGGTTGTAATTACTGCCTGTTTGTGGTATGTTTGTATGCAGATCAAGGCGGGAGCCGGTATTCAGGCTTCACAACGGGACAAGCCGGGTTCACTGACTTGCTCTGCCAGGACAAGCACGATTCTTTTCCCAGGATTTTAACGAGACGTTATGCGAGGAACAGAAAGAGTGGTATTCCAATGGCAAAGAAAAAAGCCGAAGAAAAATTGAATTTGGACGCTGTCCTGTTCAAATGCCGCGATATTTTGCGCCAGGCGCGCAATTCGGGCTCCTTCTTTGAGAAACGCGACATGATGCTCACGCTGGTGTTTCTCCGTTTTATCGGAGAAAAATTTGAGGACGGAATTGAAAACCTTCGCCAGGAGTTGATTAACCAGGGCCTCGATCCTGATGACGGAGAGATCAAAGCGGCATTTTTCGATGATCCCACCTTCACGGACGGAACTTACAATCTACCCGTGGAGGCCCGCTGGTCGACAATCATTAATACACCGGCACCTGCGCTCAATGTGGCGTTGGATACAGCCCTCCACAGCATTGCGGTCAGCGACAAGCGCCTGAAAGGTTGTTTTGTAGAGGGCACGTTCACCACGCGAAATCTTGCGCCGAACGATATTAAGAAAATCGTTGACGAGGTCAACAAGATCAGCCACAAGGCGTTTGGTGAAGAGAAAGATTTGATTGGCCGTGTTTACGAATACTTCTTGAAGGAATTTGCCGTAAACGCGACGAAAGAGGAGGGTGAGTATTACACGCCGCACGATGTGGTCCAACTGATTGCCGCCATGATCGAACCCTACGATGGCACATTATACGACCCATGTTGCGGGTCAGGCGGAATGTTCATCCAGAGTGCGGAGCTGGTCAGGGAAAAGAAAGGCGATATCAGCCGCATCAATGTATACGGCCAGGAGAAAGAGCCCGCAACATATCGGCTGGCGAAAATGAACCTTGCCTTGCGCGGTATCAGCCACAATCTTGGAGAAGAGAGCGATTCCTCCTTTACGCACGATTTGCATAAAGGCCTCTACTTCAGTTATATTATGGCCAATCCCCCTTTCAATCTGAAGGGCTGGTATAACGACAATCTGGCGAATGATTCCCGCTGGGTGGACTATGAGACTCCGCCGGAGAGCAACGCGAATTATGCCTGGATACTGCACATCCTTTCCCACCTGAAGCCTTTGAATGGTGTGGCAGGTTTCCTTCTGGCAAACGGCGCTCTGGGAGACAGCGACACGCTGGATATCAGGACGAAGCTGATTCAGAATGACAAGGTGGAGGCCATCATCATCCTTCCGCGGGAGCTTTTTATCACAACGGATATCAGCGTCACACTTTGGATTCTGAACCAAAATAAAAAAGGGGGTTCCTACCACGGTAGGAATCTCCGCAACCGTGAGCATGAGATTCTCTTTATGGATCTGCGCACATGGGTGGAAAACCCCGTAAAAAATGAGAACAAGAAGAAGATCCGCTTAACTTCTGAACAGATCCAGCGAGCGGCAGACATCTATCACACCTGGCAAAGCGAAGGGACTGACGGTACAAAGTACGAGGTGCCCGAACTCTATCGCAGCGTTGGCATGGATGAAATCAGGAAGCAGGGCTGGACTCTTGTGCCCAGCAAGTATATCGAATTCATCGACCATGACTTGGAGATCGATTATCCGAAAGAAATGGAGCGTATCCGGGAGGAAATGAGGGCAGTCCTGGCTGCCGAGAAGCAGTCTCAGAAGATGCTGGAAGAGGCATTCAGGGGGATTGGATATGGCATTGACTAGGATTCGTCTTGGTGACTATATAGAATGTTCTACAACTAATAATCGTGATTTAAGATATGGAATGGAACTGATAGAGGGTGTAACCAACGAAGGAGTGTTCTCACCGCCCAAAGGAAACCCTATTGATGTGGATTTGAGGCCCTATAAAATTGTCAATAACGGAGCCTTTGTTTATAATCCCTCCAGACTTGATTTAGGTTCCATTGCCTATCGTACTGAGGGGCTGTGCATTGTCTCACACCTTTATATTATTTTTTATCTTAATGCAGATGGTAAAAAAATAATTGATCCTCAATATTTGTATATGTACTTTCGACGTAAAGAATTTTATAGAGAAGTGACGTTTAGAAATTTTGGGAGTCAACGGCCTGAATTCAATTTTAATGATATTAGCGATATAGTTATCCCGCTGCCGAACATTCACATTCAACGCAAGTATGTCGCTATCTACAACGCCCTGCTTGCCAACCAGCAAAGCTATGAGCGCGGGCTGGAGGATTTGAAGCTTGTCTGTGACGGATACATTGAAGATTTGAGGCGGAAGATGCCGTGCAAAAAAATAGGACCATTTCTAGTTGAAAGCGACCAAAGAAACAACTTGAATCTGGGTGTTGATATGGTCAGGGGGCTGGCAACAAGTAAAGAAATGATTCCAACAAAGGCAAACATGGATGGAGTAGAGATTTCTAATTATAAAACCGTGTTGCCAGGACAAATTGCTTATATCCCTGATACTTCAAGACGCGGAGAAAAGGTTTCTCTCGGCTTTAATCGGACAAATAACATATTCCTTGTATCGTCAATTTCATC
>CANQZJ010000055.1 GCA_947628315.1 uncultured Oscillospiraceae bacterium | reverse complement strand
AATCTCCGGCTGGACGCGGTGCTGGCCGCCGGGTTCTCCCTGTCCAGGGGCAAGGCCGCCGAGGCCATCTCCGCGGGGCGGGTGTCCCTGAACCACCGGGAGTGCCTGAAGGGGGACAGGGCCGTGGCGGAGGGGGATACGCTCACCTGCCGGGGGCTGGGGAAGTGCGTGCTGAAGAGCGTGGGCGGCCAGTCCCGCAAGGGCCGCGTCATCATCGAAATGGAGAGATACCTATGAAAGAGTACAAGTTCGTCGAGCTGGAGACCGATTGGGGCGAGTGGAACCCGTTCACCGGCGTAGGCATCGACACCCAGGGCCACCGGGAAATCATCCGGGCCCAGGCCGCCAACGGGTGGGAGTACGCCGGCTGGGTGCCTTCCTCCCAGCGGGGCGAGGGCTATATCGAGAGAATCGACCTGATCTTTGCTCGGGAGGTGGAGGGATGACCCCGGAAAAAATCGCCCGCATCAACGAGCTGGCCCGCCGGGTGAAGGCGGGGGAGACCCTGACCGAGGCGGAACTGTGTGAGCGGGACGCCCTCAGAAGGGAGTATATCGACAGCGTCAAGGCCAATCTGGCCGCCCAGCTGGACAACACCTTCGTGGTGGGGCCCGACGGGGTGAAGCGCCCCTTGCGGAAAAAGGCCCCCCAGGGGCCCTGGAAAAGCTGAATGGGCATGAAAAAAGCCTGCCGTCTTTGGCAGGCTTTTTCCTTCCTCTCTCGCGTGGGAGCGGCTTACTCCTCGGGCTGAGCCACCACGTTGGCGGCGCGGATGCCCTTGGCGCCGCGGGGATCAGGCTCGGTGTCGAAGGTGACCTTCTGGCCTTCCAGCAGCTTTTTATAGCCCTCGGCGACGATGGCAGAGAAGTGCACGAACACGTCGTCAGAGCCGTCATCAGGGGTGATGAAGCCGTAGCCCTTTTCCGCGTTGAACCATTTCACAGTACCAGTCATTTTTCATTTCCTCCTCAATATTGGATGCGTTTTGAAGCAAACAAAACAGCCCACCCCTTGCATGTACGAAGGGGGGGGCTTATACGACTCATACATCAAAACTACGCTGATTATAGCATCGAGCAAAAAGGCTGTCAAGAGATTTTCGGAGAAAATTACGAAAAAATGGTAAAATTGGAAGTAAGAGTTGGAAAATATCAGGTGATGCCAAAGAATCGCTTCCCGTTCTCCAGGGTGAGGCGGGCGCACTCCTCCGGGGAGATCCCCTTGATGTCCGCCAGACGCCGGCAGGTGTGGATCACCAGGGACGAATCGCACCGCTGTCCCCGGCAGGGGACGGGGGCCATATAGGGGCTGTCCGTCTCGATCATGATGCGGTCAATGGGGACGGTTTCCGCCGCCTCCACGGCCCTCCGGGCGTTGGGATAGGTCAGCGCCCCGGTGAAGGAGATCATCCAGCCCAGGCGCACAAGCTCCTTCGCCATCTCGGCGCTGCCGGAGTAGCAGTGGAACACCCCCCGCACGTTGGGGAACCTCCGGATGACGTCCATAGAGTCCCCGTGGGCCTCCCGGTCGTGGACAATGACGGGCAGACCGAGCGACTCCGCCAGGGCCAGCTGGGCCTCAAAGACGTGCTGCTGGAGCTCACGGGGCGGGTTCTCCTTCCAGTAGTAGTCCAGGCCGATCTCGCCGATGGCCACCACCCTGGGATGCTCCGCCATCTCCCGGAGCAGGTCGATCCAGCCGTCCTCCCAGTCCGCGCAGTCCTCGGGGTGGACGCCCACGGCGGCGTAGACGAAGGGGTATTCCTCCGCCAGCTCCATAGCCTTGGCGGAGGACTCCAGATCGCAGCCGGGGTTGACCACCAGGGACACCCCCTTCTCCGGCAGGGAGGAGAGGATCCCGTCCCGGTCGGCGTCGAACTTGTGGGAGTCGTAGTGGGCGTGGGTGTCGAACAGCATCACGGTCATCTCCTTGAAAGGGGAGGGCGGCGGCATTTGCCGCCGCCCGTTTGTTTCCGTCAGCAGAGCTTCGCTCCGGCGGGGATGGCGTCGTCCACCATCAGCAGGTTCAGCTTCTCCTCGCCCTTCTCGGTGTGGACGGCGGAGATCAGCATCCCGTTGGACTCCAGGCCCATCATCTTCCGGGGCGGCAGATTGACGATGGCAACCAGGGTCTTGCCCACCAGCTCCTCGGGCTTGTACCACTTGGCGATGCCGGAAAGGATCTGCCGGTCGGCACCGGTGCCGTCGTCCAGTGTAAAGCGCAGCAGCTTGTCAGACTTCTTTACGTTCTGGCAGTCCTTCACCTTCACCGCCCGGAAGTCGGACTTGCAGAAGGTGTCGAAGTCCACCTTTCCCTCGGTGAGGGGCTCGATCTCCAGATCGGGGAGGGCGGCCTTGGCCGCCTCGGCCTTGGCCTGCTCCAGCTCGGCCAGTGCCTTGTCCATGTCGATCCGGGGGAACAGGTTCTCCCCCTTGGCGGGGGCGGCGGTGTCGGACAGGGAGCCCCAGACAGCGGCGCTGTCCCAGGTGCGGCAGCCCGCGCACGCGCCGATCTGGTCGAACAGCTTGTCCATGCTGTCCGGCATGAAGGGGGTCAGCAGCACGCCGCAGAGGCGGGTGGTCTCCAGCAGGTTATAGAGGACGTGGGCCAGCCGGGGGCCGTTGGCCTCCATGTCCTTGGCCAGGGCCCAGGGGGCGTTCTCGTCGATATACTTGTTGGCCCGCTGGATGACCTTGAACACCTCGTCCAGGGCGTTTTGGAACTGGAACTTCTCCATCTGGGCCTCGTACCGATCCCGGAGGGAGGAGGCCAGTTCCTTCAGCTCGCCGTCGGCGGGGGAGGGCTCCGCCCAGTCCCGGCAGCCGGCGGGGAGGTGCTCGCCAAAGTACTTGTTCACCATGGCGGTGGTACGGCTCACCAGATTGCCCAGGTCGTTGGCCAGGTCGGTGTTGATGGTCTGGATCAGCAGCTCGTTGGTGAAGTTGCCGTCGGAGCCGAAGGGGAAGGTGCGGAGCATGAAGAACCGCAGGGCGTCCACCCCGAACTTCTCCGCCAGGATATAGGGGTCGACGACGTTGCCCCGGCTCTTGGACATTTTCTCACCGCCGAAGTTCAGCCAGCCGTGGCCGTAGACCTTTTTGGGCAGAGGCTCCCCCAGGCTCATGAGCATGGCGGGCCAGATGATGGAGTGGAACCGCACGATCTCCTTGCCCACGAAATGGACGTCGGCGGGCCAGTACTTCTCATAGTCGTGGTACTCATCGTTCATATAGCCCAGGGCGGTGATATAGTTGCTGAGGGCGTCCACCCACACGTACACCACGTGGCCGGGGTCAAAGTCCACCGGGATGCCCCAGGTGAAGGAGGTGCGGGACACGCACAGATCCTCCAGGCCGGGCTTGATGAAGTTGTTCACCATCTCGTTGACCCGGGAGCGGGGCTCCAGGAAGTCGGTGTCCTCCAGCAGGTGCTGGACACGATCCGCGTACTTGCTAAGCCGGAAGAAGTAGGCCTCCTCCTCCGCGTCGATGACCTCCCGGCCGCAGTCGGGGCACTTGCCGTCCACCAGCTGGGACTCCGTCCAGAAGGACTCGCAGGGCTTGCAGTACTTGCCCTTGTAGGTGCCCTTGTAGATGTCCCCGTTGTCGTGCATCCGCTTGAAGATGCGCTGGATGGCCTTCACGTGGTAGTCGTCGGTGGTGCGGATGAACCGGTCGTTGGAGATGTTCATCAGCTTCCACAGATCCAGCACGCCCCTGGGCCCCGTCACGATGTTGTCCACGTACTGCTGGGGGGTGACGCCGGCCTCCCGGGCCTTGTCCTCGATCTTCATGCCGTGCTCGTCGGTGCCGGTGAGGAACATCACGTCGCACCCCTGGAGCCGCTTGTAGCGGGCCATGGCGTCGGTGGCCACGGTGCAGTAGGCGTGGCCGATGTGGAGCTTGTCGCTGGGGTAGTAGATGGGTGTGGTGATATAGAACTTCTCTTTATTCATGGGTGGATCCCTCCTCTTGGGGTGGTACTTGCTTCACCGGGCCGGGTCTGGCCGGCGCGGGCGGGTGTTCCAGATTGGGGGGCAGCCGCCACAGGGCGGCCAGGGCTGCCAGGGCCTGGGAGGCCAGCAGCAGCAGGTCGCCCGGACTGCTCTGCCCCACCGCGGACAGGGCGGAGAGCACCACGGTGATCCCTGCCAGCCACAGCAGACGGCGGGGGTGGGCGGCGCTCCCGGACATGCCGGCGCAGTCCAGATAGAACAGCATCCCGGCGATGATGGCGAGGAGCTGGGGGGCGTAGTCCCACAGCACCGGGTCGGAGGCGTGGCTCCGGAAGGACTCCATCAGCCACACGCAGCCGGTGAGGGCGGGCAGCGCGATGGAGAAGCTGCCGCCGCCGCGTTTGGCGGGGCGCAGGCTCTCCCGCCCCGCCAGGGCCAGCCCGATGAAGGCCAGCAGGGCGCCGGCGGCGGTGATGAGCATGAGCAGGCCGTTGTCGGTGGGCCGGTCGTGGAGCCCTTGCATGGTGAGATACATCTGCATCTGCCGAAAGCCCCTCGCAAACAGGATGGGGGCCGCCGCCAGGGCCAGAAAGGCCGCCGCGATCAGCAGCACGGGGTAGACCTTGTCGTTCTGATCCCAGAAGGTCAGATCCCAGCGGCGGGCTTGTCCCCTGGCCGGGGCGCGGGTGCGCACCGGCTGGGCGGCCGCCAGCATGGCCAGCACCGCGCAGGCGATGACCAGCACGCAGATCAGGATCACGCTGGCCGGGGCGTGGGGGATGGCCAGCCCCAGGGGCTCCTCAAAGGCGGTGGCGCGCTGGAACAGCCGCAGGGCCGCCGCCGCCAGGGCGAGAGCCGCCGTGCATACCAGCCAGAGGATCCGGCGGCGGGTGGAGCGCGTAGATTTCGTCATATCGTCCGCCTCCTTACAGGGCCTTGAAGCGGCCAAAGGGGAAGCACACCATCACGCTCTTCCCGATGACGCACCGGTCGTCGATGATGCCGATGGAGGGCAGGCGGCTGTCGCCGGAGTTGTTGCGGTTGTCCCCCATGACGAAGATGCAGCCCTCCGGGACGGTCACGTGGTTGATGCCCTCGCCGAAGCCGGGGACGCGCATCTGCTCCTTGATATAGGGCTCGTCCAGCGGCTCACCGTCCACGTAGACGATGCCCTCGTCGTAGTCGATGTCCACCGTCTGGCCCTCCAGGGCGATGACCCGCTTGATGATGGAGTCCTCCTGGAAGGTCTTCTGGGTGAGCACCACGATGTCGTTCTGTTTCGGAGTGTAGCCCAGCTGCCACACCAGCACCACGTCGCCGTTGTAGAGGGTGTTCTCCATGGAGGTGCCGCTGACCACCACGAACCGGGCCACAAAGGTGAAGAACAGAATGAGGACGGTCATCAGCACCGCCAGAAAACGGATGTTGGAGTACAGCTCCCGGCCGGGGGGTTCGGCATCGCGGCTCCGTCTGGCGGGACGGGCGCCCGCCGGCGTCTCCGCCGTTTCCGGCTCCGGATTCGGACTCTGCTCCGGCTCCTGATTCTGTTCCAGTTCTTCCTGATCCAAAGGTCAGCCCTCCTCCGGTGCCGGGGCGCTCAGCGCCGCCGGGTCGTCATATACCAGCTGGAACTGGCGGGCGTCCATGGTCTCCCGCTCCAGCAGGAAATTCGCCACCGTCTCCAGCTTGTCCCGATCCCGGGTCAGGATCTCTTTGCACCTGGCGTAGGCCCCGTCCAGCAGCGCCTTGACCTCCGCGTCGATGAGGGCGGCGGTCTGCTCGGAGTAGGGCTTGGCCTGGGCCATGGAGCGGCCGATGAAGATCTCGTCGTGGCCGGTCTCGAAGGTGACGGCGCCCAGCTTCTCGCTCATGCCGTACTTGGTCACCATGTCCCGGGCGATGGCGGTGGCCCGCTCCAGGTCGCTGACGGCGCCGGTGCACACAAAGCCCAGCACCGTCTCCTCGGCGGCCCGGCCCCCCAGCAGGGTGGACAGGGTCTCTACCAGCCGCTGTTTCGTCACGTGATCCCGATCCTCCTGGGGCCGGTTGACGGTCATGCCCAGCGCCTGGCCCCGGGGCACGATGGTGATCTGCTGCACCGGATCCTGGGTGGGCAGGGCGTGGCTCACCACGGCGTGGCCCGCCTCGTGATAGGCGGTGATGCGGCGATCCTCCTCGATCTTGGCGCGGCTCTTTTTCTCCGGGCCCGCGATGACCTTGATCACCGACTCCTGGATGTCGGCCAGGGTGATATAGGGCTGGCCGTTCCGGGCGGCCAGCAGAGCGGCCTCGTTCATCAGGTTCTCCAAATCGGCCCCGGTGAAGCCGGTGGTCTCCCGGGCGATCTCGCGCAGATCCACGTCCTCCGCCAGGGGCTTGTTCCGGGTGTGGACTTTCAAAATGTCCTCCCGGCCCTTCATGTCGGGGCGGCCCACGTACACCTGCCGGTCGAACCGGCCGGGGCGGAGCAGGGCGGGATCCAGGATGTCCTGCCGGTTGGTGGCCGCCAGCACGATGACCCCCTCGTTGGCGGCAAAGCCGTCCATCTCAACGAGGAGCTGGTTCAGGGTCTGCTCCCGCTCGTCGTGGCCGCCGCCCAGGCCCGTGCCCCTCTGGCGGCCCACCGCGTCGATCTCGTCGATGAACACGATGGCGGGGGACTCCTTCTTGGCCTGGTCGAACAGGTCGCGGACGCGGGAGGCGCCCACGCCCACATACATCTCCACAAAGTCGGAGCCGGAGATGGACAGGAATTTGACCCCTGCCTCGCCGGCCACGGCCCTTGCCAGCAGCGTCTTGCCGGTGCCGGGAGGGCCCACCAGCAGCACGCCCTTGGGGATGCGGGCGCCCAGCCGGATGAACTTCTCCGGATCCCTCAGAAAGTCCACGATCTCCTGGAGCTCCGCCTTCTCCTCCTGGGCGCCGGCCACGTCGGCAAAGGTGACGGTGCCGTGGCTGCCCTCCACGGTGCGGGCCTGGCCGAACCTGTTCAGGCCGGGGGCGCCGCCCTGGGCGTTCTGCTGCCGGGAGGCCAGCATCGTCCACACGAACAGCGCCAGCATCACCGACGCCGCCACCGGGATCAGCACGATGAGCCACAGGGGCATCTCGAAGGGCTGCTGGAAGTCGTAGGCGATGATCACGCCGTCCTCCCGCTGCTGCTCGATGAGCGCGCCCAGATCCCGGCGGAACATCTCCACGTCGGCCAGGTCGTGGCGCACCGTGCCGCCGTCTTTCAGCCAGATGGACAGCTCGCCGCTGCCGCTGACGTTGAAGCGCTCCACCTGCTCGGAGCGGAACAGCTCCTGCACCTGGGAGTAGCTCACCATGTCCTGGCTGTTCCACTGGGAGAAGGACAGCAGGACATAGACGATCACCGCCGCCAGGAGCAGCAGGATCAGGGGGTTCAGTCGTCGGGTCTCTTTCAAAGCGGATACGCTCCTTTACCGGATGGATCGGGTCATTTGCCGTACACCGACGGCTTCAGGATGCCCACATAGGGCAGGTTGCGGTAGTGCTCGTTGTAGTCCAGCCCGTAGCCCACGATGAAGGCGTCGGGGATGGTGAAGCCCACATAGTCCGCTTTGATGGGCTTGGCCCGGCGGTCGGGCTTGTCCAGCAGGGTGCAGATGCGGATGGAGGCGGGCTTCCGGGCCCGGAGCACGTCCAGCAGATAGTACAGGGTGTTGCCGGAGTCCAGGATATCCTCCACGATGAGCAGATCCTTGCCCTCGATGGAGTCGGACAGGTCTTTTTTGATCTCCACCTGGCCGGAGCTGGTACTGCCGGAGCCGTAGGAGGACACCGCCATGAAGTCCACCGAGATGGGCAGGTCGATGGCCCGGGTCAGGTCGGCCATGAAGATGTAGGAGCCACGCAGCACCGAGGCCAGCACCGGCCGCTTGCCGGCGTAGTCGGCGGTGATCTGGGCGCCCAGCTCCTTCACACGGCTGCGCAGTTCCTCCTCGGTATAGAGGATCCTTTCCACGTCCTGATGCATGATCTATTCTCCCTCTCTTGTCAGAATGATATGAAGGGCGTCGCCGCCCGGTACCGCCAAAAACGCTTTGTCCGGCCCCAGATCCCCCGCGGCGGCGGCCATGCCTCCCCCGTCGATCACGGGGACAGACGCCCGCCGGCGGGCGGGGATCTTATCGTCGATCATCAGCCGCTTCACCGACTTACGGGGCCGGGGGCCCAGCGTCAATTCGTCGCCGGTCTGGCGGCTGCGGACGGTGTAGCCGCCCGGTCTCAAATAAAACTCGTTGGGGCTCACATATGCCTTGCCGGGGCAGGGGGCTTTTTCGCAGAAAACCGTCCAGTCCCCCCAGCGGTTGTCCCCCAGCCCAAGGGGCAGGGGAGGGGGCAAGGGCTTCTCCTTTTCAGGGTCGAACACCAGATTTTCGTACTCCCGCCGGACGATCCCCCCCGGCACACTGATCTGCGCCGAGGGATCGTCCTCATTTGCCAGCGCCAGGACGGCGTCCAGGTGGACGGCCCCGCCGCCCATGCCGTTGTCCTCCAGCAGCCGGGCCGCGGCCCGCAGGGCGATGGGTCTTTGCGCCCCCGCCAGCAGGGCGGCGTCGATGGCTCTGCCCTTCGCCTGTCGGGCCAGCAGGCCGGCCTGGCGTGCCAACTCCGCCTCGTCCGCTCGAAGCCGCTCCGCCGCAGCGGAGATATGCTCCACCGCTTTGGGATTCAGTTCCTCCAGCAGGGGGAGCAGTTGGCGGCGTACCCTGTTGCGGGTGTAGCCCTCGTCGGTATTGGTCTCGTCCTCCACGTGGGGGATGTGATGTTCGTTCAGATAGTGTTCGATCTCGGCGCGGGTGACCGCCAGCATGGGCCGCACGATGTTCCCCCGGCGCTCCGGGATGCCGGTGAGGCCGCCCAGCCCGCAGCCCCGGATGAGGTTCATCAGCACCGTCTCGGCGTTGTCCCCGGCGTGGTGGCCGGTGGCGATGAGGGAACAGCCCTCGGCCCTGGCGGTGCGCGCCAGAAAGTCATACCGCACCTCCCGGCCCGCCTCCTCAAGGGAGAGGCGGCGTCCGGCGGCGTGGGCGGACACGTCCGCCCGCTCCACCGTCAGGGGGATCCGGTGGGATCCGCACCAGTCCCGGACAAACTGTTCGTCCCGCTCCGCCGTCTCCCGCAGGCCGTGGTTCAGGTGGGCGGCGTGGACGGGGTATCCGCCCTCCGCCAGGCGGCACAGCAGATACATGGAGTCCGCCCCGCCGGACAGGGCGCACAGCACCTTGCTGCCCGCCGGGATCAGGTCGAACCGGAACCGGTCAGTAGTCATCCTCATCGTATCTCGTTTCCAGATTGCGGAACAGGGTGAACTCCGGCCGCCACTCCAGCCGGATGGTGCCGGTCTCGCCGTGGCGGTTTTTGGCCACGATGCACTCGGCGATATTGGGGTTCTCGGTGTCCTCGTCGTAGTAGCTGTCCCGGTAGAGGAACAGCACGATGTCGGCGTCCTGCTCGATGGCGCCGGACTCCCGCAGGTCGGACAGCATGGGCCGCCGCTGATCCTGTTTTCTCGTCTCGTTGGCGCGGGACAGCTGAGACAGGCAGATGACGGGCACGTTCAGCTCCTTGGCCATCAGCTTCAGCGAGCGGGACATATCGGACACGATCTGCTGGCGGTTGTCGCTGTTCCGGGCGGCCCCGCCGGCGGAGGTCATCAGCTGGAGGTAGTCCACGATGACCAGGCCCAGGTTGTCGATGCGCTTGCACTTGGCGTTGATGTCCGCCACCGTCAGGGTGGAGTCGTCGTCGACATACACCTTGGCCTGGCTGAGGTTCGCCACCGCCATGGCCGCCCGGTTCCACTCGTCCTCGCCGGTGAGCCGGCCGGTCTGGAGCTTTTTGTTGTCGATACAGCACTCGCTGGAGATGAGGCGGATGCCCAGCTGCTCCCGGCTCATTTCCAGGGAAAACACCGCCACGCTCTTGCCGGAGTGCTTGCCCGCCTCCACGCCGATGTTCAGCGCGAAGGCCGACTTGCCCACGCCGGGCCGGGCGGCCAGGATGATGAGGTCGGAGTTGTTCAGGCCGGACAGCCGGCGGTCAAGGTCGATGAACCCGCTGGAGATGCCGGGGAAGGCCTCCCCGGACTCCTGCCGCTTGCGGATGGAATCCCACACGTCCATCATCACGGTGGAGATGTGGGCCATGCCCCGGGCGGAGCGCCCCTGCCGGATGGCGTAGATGCGCTGCTCGGCGGCCTCCAGCACCTGGGCGGCGCCGTCCTCCTCGGCGCGGGCCATCCGGGCCACCTCGTCGGACACGTCCGCCAGGCGGCGGAGCAGAGACTTGTCGGAGACGATCTGCACGTACTCCATCACGTTGGCGGCGGTGGGGGTGATCTCCATCAGCTGGGCCAGATAGCCCACGGAGGTGTTCTCGTCGTACACCCCGGCCTGCTTCATGCGATCCAGCACCGTCACCGGGTCGATGGTCTCGAACCGGTTGAACATGCCGAACAGCACCTCGTAGAGCTCCCGGTTCTGGCGGAGGTAGAAGTCCTCCGGACGGAGGGCCTCCGCCACCATGGGGACGCACCGCTCGTCGATGAGCATGGAGCCCAGCACCGCCTGTTCCGCCTCCACCGAGTGGGGCATCTGCAGATTGTTCAGTTCCTCCAGCGGCATGGTACCGCCTCCTGTCTCATGGGTGTGGAGTTATTTCTCCTCGGTGACCAGCACGTACACGGTGCCGTTGATCTCGTTGCCCAGCCTGCATTTGATCTCATAGGAGCCGAAGGACTTGATGGGCTCCGCCACCACCAGGCGGCTCTTGTTGATGTCCACGCCGTACTGGGCCTTCAGCGCGTCGCTGATCTCCTTGGCGGTGACGGCGCCGAACAGCTTGCCGCCCTGGCCGGCCCGGGCGGGGATCTTCACGGGGCAGCTCTTCAGCTGTTCCACCAGGGCGGCGGCCTGGGCCTTCTCCTCGGCCAGTTTTGCGGCCTTGGCCTTGTCCTGCATCTTCATGGTGTTCACGTTCTCCGCCGTGGCGGCCACCGCCAGCTTCCGGGGGAGAAGGAAGTTGCGGGCGTACCCGTCGGATACCTCCACCATCTGGCCCTTTTTGCCCTGGCCCTTTACGTCCTGCTGCAGAATCACTTTCATGTCGGTTTCCTCCCAAATATGTGGTTCAGCCCTCCTGGGGCGTGGCCTCTCCGTTCTCGAAATAGCTGTCCAGCACCGCCGTCAGCTCCGCCTTCACCTCGTCCAGGGTGCGGCCGGAGATCTGCGCCCCCGCTGCGCCGGCGTTGCCGCCGCCGCCCAGGGCCTCCACGATGACCTGCACGTTGGTGTCGTCCATGCTCCGGGCGGACAGCATGATCTGGTCGCCGTCGGGGTAGAGGACGAAGGAACAGCCGATGCCGGCGATGTTCAGCAGCTCGTCGGCGGCCTGGGCCGCGGTGACCCGGCCCACGGTGCGGTCGGACACGGCGATGGCCACGCCGGGCCGGTACATCCTGGCGGTCTGGATGATGGAATACTTCTCCACCGCGTCGGTGAGGTCGGTCTGGAACATCCTGCGCACCCGGGCGGTGTCGCCGCCGGCCCGGCGGAGCAGCGCCGCCGCCTCAAAGGTGCGGGCGCCGGTGCGCAGGGTGAAGTTCTTGGTGTCCAGCATGAGCCCCGCCATCATGGCCTCCGCCTCGCCGGGGAGCAGGTCGGTGGGCTCCATCAGGTTGGAGATCAGCTCGCTCACCAGCTCGGACGCGGAGGAGGCGTAGGGCTCGTGGAAGTTGAGGGCGGCGCCCTCGATATACTCGGCCGCCCGCCGGTGGTGGTCGATGACGGCCACCCGGCCGCCGGCGCGGAGCAGTTCCTCGTCCATCACCTGCTCGGGGCGGTTGGTGTCCACCACCACGAGAAGGGCCTGAGGCTCCATCAGCGCCAGGGCCTCCTCCCGATCCACCAGCACGTGCTGGTACTGCTTCATCTCGCCCACCCGGCGGTACAGCTCGTCGGCGGGGGAGGGCGCGGAGGGCTTCAAAATATAGTGGGGCACGTTTTTCATCCGGGCGATGGCGCACACGCCCACTGCCGCGCCCACGGCGTCCATGTCCGGGGACTTGTGGCCCATCACCACCACGCAGGAGGCGTCCGCCATCAGCTCGGCCATGGCGGAGGCCATGACGCGGCTCTTCACCTTGGTGCGCCGCTCGGTCTCCTGGCCCCGGCCGCCGAAGAACTGAAAGTCGGTGCTGGTCTTGATCACCGCCTGGTCGCCGCCTCTGGACAGCGCCATCTCCACCGACAGGTTGGCGAAGCGGTACAGGTCGCCGAAGGACTCGCCGTCCATCCCCACGCCGATGGACATGGTGGCGGGGATGCCGCCGGCGTTCTCCACCTCCCGGATGGAGTCCAGCAGGGAGAACTTGCGGGCCTTGAAGCCCGCCAGGTACTGCTCCTCGAACAGGAACAGATAGCGGTCGCGGTCCAGCTGGCACAGCATGCCGCCCGCGTCCTCCGCCCAGGCGGAGATGCGCTGGCTGATCTCGTTGAGCATATTGGAGCGGACGTTGTCCGCCTGGTTCTTGATGACCTCCTCGTAGTTGTCCAGCAGGAGGATGGCGGCCACGGGGCGGGTGGCGTGGTACACGTCGCGCACGTCGGCGAGATCGGTGATGTCCAGCCAGTAGGTGGTGGCCATGGGGTAGTCGCCGCCCTTGCCCGCCGGCCGGGTGACGGTGCCGAACACCTGGTAGCGGCGGCCGTGGAGCGCGATCTCGTCGGGGCAGAGGGCCTTGCCCTCCTGCAGCCAGCGGAAGTCGAAGCCGGGCACCAGCTGGGCCAGGTCGGTGTCGAACACGCTCTCCGCGCCGCCGGCGATCTTCAAAAACCGGTCGTTGGACCACACCACCTCGCCGGTGTCGGGCCGGAACATCACCAGGGGCATGGGGCAGTTCAGCGCGCCGTCCCGAACGGTCTGATCCACGCTGCCCAGCAGCCCCTCCAGATATTTGGCCGCGTTCTGCCGCTGCCGGCGGATGGAGAGGATGGCCCAGAGGGCCAGCGCCGCCACCACGATGAACTCCACCAGGGCCACGTCCCACCGCCAGAGGATGGCGGTGGCGGCCACCATCAGGAGCATCACCGCAAAGTACGGCCCCACCTTGGGGGCGAGCGTACGGGATAATCGTCTGGACAAAAACGTCCACTCCTTTCAGTCGTCACACCCTCCGGGGAGGGCGCGGCTCCGACCGGCGAGACCCGCCGGGAAAACCTGCACATAACAATAGGTCATATCATTATAACAAAAGTGAACCGGAAAAACAAGGGTAATTCCACAGTGGGATGGGAGATTTCCGCCGCCGGATTTGGGAAAATCACTGTTGCGTTTTTCGCGGGACTTGCTATAATAGGAGAAGCAACTTAGCACGCTAAAGCATTGTATCCAAATCACATATAAAGGAGCCGATCCGTCATGCTGGATATCAAGATCACCCTCACCGACCAGCCCAAGCCGCTGCCCGACCCCAATAAACTGGTCTTCGGCCGCACCTTCACCGACCACATGTTCCTGATGAACTACCAGACCGGAGAGGGCTGGCACGACGCCCGCATCGTCCCCTACGGCCCGCTGCCCTTCGATCTGTCCTGCATGGTGTTCCACTACGCCCAGGAGATCTTCGAGGGCATGAAGGCCTACCGCACCGCCGAGGGCAGGGTGCAGCTCTTCCGCCCCGTGGAGAACGCCCGCCGGTTCCAGTCCTCCTGTGAGCGCATGTGCATCCCCGAGATCCCCGAGGACGACTTCGTCCAGGCCGTCAAAACCCTGGTGTCCGTGGATCAGCGCTGGGTGCCCGATCAGGTGGGCACCTCCCTGTATATCCGCCCCTTTACCATCGCCACCGACAACGGCCTGGGCGTCCACGCCTCCCACAGCTATCTGTTCGCCGTCATCTGCTGCCCCGTGGGCGCCTACTACCCCGAGGGCCTGAACCCCGTGAAGATCTACGTGGAGAACGACGACGTCCGCGCCGTCAAGGGCGGCACCGGCTACACCAAGTGCGGCGGCAACTACGCCGCCTCCATCCGCGCCGGCGAGCGGGCGGAGGAGCAGGGCTTCTCCCAGGTGCTCTGGCTGGACGGCGTCCACCGCAAGTATATCGAGGAAGTGGGCTCCATGAACGTGATGTTCAAGATCGCCGGCAAGGTGGTCACCCCCCAGCTCACCGGCTCGGTGCTGCCCGGCATCACCCGCAAGAGCTGCCTGGAGCTGATGCGGGACTGGGGCTTTGAGGTGGAGGAGCGGCTCATCTCCGCCGAGGAGCTGTTTGAGGCCGCCGAGAACGGCACCCTGGAGGAGGCCTGGGGCACCGGCACCGCCGCGGTGGTGTCCCCCATCGGCCTGCTGGCCTGGGGCGACAAGAAGGTCACCGTCAGCGGCGGCCAGATCGGCCACCTGACCCAGCGGCTGTACGACACCCTCACCGGCATCCAGTGGGGCACCGAGCCCGACCCCTACGGCTGGATCGTGCCCGTGGAATAAGCGAGAAGCGTAAAGAGATCCCCCGGCCACTGGCCGGGGGATCTTTGCGTCATCCGTTCTTATACTTCTTCGCCGCGCCGATGAACTCCCGGAACAGGGGGTGGGCCCGGTTGGGCCGGGACTTCAGCTCCGGGTGGAACTGCCCCGCCACGAACCAGGGGTGATCGGGCAGCTCCACGATCTCCACCAGCCGCCCGTCGGGGGACAGGCCGGACAGCACCAGGCCGGCTTTGGTCAGGGCCTCCCGGTAGTCGTTGTTGAACTCATAGCGGTGGCGGTGCCGCTCGTTGATGTCGGACACGCCGTAGATGGACGCGGCGAGCGTCCCCTCCACCAGGTGGCAGGGGTAGCTGCCCAGCCGCATGGTGCCGCCCTTGTCGGTGACCCCCACCTGGTCGGGCATCAGGTCGATGACCGGGTGTTTGGTGTTGGGGGCCAGCTCGGAGGAGTGGGCGTCCGCCATGCCGCACACGTGCCGGGCGAACTCCACCACCGCCATCTGCATTCCCAGGCAGATGCCCAGGAAGGGCACTTTCTTCTCTCTGGCGTACCGGATGGCGGTGATCTTGCCCTCGATGCCCCGGTCGCCGAAGCCGCCGGGCACCAGGATGCCGTCGGCGCCGTCCAGCAGTTCGTCCACCGTGCCGTCGGTGACGTCCTCGGAGTTCACCCAGCGCACGTCCACGTGGACGCCGTTCTCGATGCCGCCGTGGGTCAGGGCCTCCACCACGGACAGGTACGCGTCGTGGAGCGCCACATATTT